>NZ_JBQHQR010000006.1:0-251597 GCF_052067195.1 Clostridium sulfidigenes
TAACCTAGGCTTCTTTTATATATCTAGGGATTCTAAGTATTCTTTTAAATTTATTCTCCTTGAGATGGATCTAATGCTACTCTCAAGATATCACCAAGAACATTAAAGCTTAATACAATTAATAGTATCATAAGACCTGGAAAAATTGCTAAATAAGTCTTATCACCAATCCTAGATTGAGCAGTTTGAAGCATGCTACCGAGAGAAGCCATTGGTTGTTGTACTCCTAGACCTAAAAAACTCAAAGAAGATTCCATAAGTATAGCATCGGCTATATTTATGCTAGCTGCAACAATTACTGTAGAAATAGCATTAGGTATTATATGTGTTTTTACTATTTTTATATTATTGCTACCTAACGCTTTAGAACATAGAATATAATCCCTTTCTTTTATAGATAATGTTTCTGAGCGGACTATTCTAGCGATACTCATCCATCCAAATATACCTATAATGATTATTATATTGGCTATACTTGGTCTTAAATAGGAATTTACTATTAGTAGTAAAAAGAATAGAGGTATACTCATTAACATGTCTATTATTCTCATTATAATAGCATCAACTTTGCCTCCTAATAGTCCGCTTATAGCACCAACTAGGGTGCCGATGAATATAGATACCATCATGGAGAGTACACCTACTATTAAGGAGATTCGTGCACCATATAAAGCTCTAGTAAAGTAATCTCTTCCGAGTTCATCTGTTCCAAATATATTTTTTAAATTTGGAGAAATAAATTGATTGCTCATATCAATAGTATCGGGATTATAAGGAGTCAAAAATGCAAAAACAGATAAAATAATTATCAAAATTAAGCATATTAAAGCAAATATTCCTAAATTATTTTTTTTAAGCTCTCTTATAAAGTTTTCTTTAAATCTAACACTAAACATTTTCATCCCCCCTACGTATTCTAGGATCTACTAGTACATAACTAATATCAGCAAGTAGATTTCCTATAACAACCATTATAGAGGTAACTAAAGTCATAGCCATTATAACTGGATAATCTAAGGCTTTTATTGAGTTAATGCCAAGTCTTCCCATACCAGGCCATCCAAAGATAGTTTCAGTGATAAATGCACCAGAAACTAAAGATGGTAAGCTCATTCCAAGAATTGTTATCATTGGAAGAAGAGCATTTTTCATGATATGTTTAAATAGAATTCTATTCTTACTTGCACCTTTGGAAATTGCGGTAACAATATAATCTTGCTTTAGTTCTGTTATAGTACAAGAACGTACATATCTTGTAAGAACAGCTATATTAGAAAAACTGAGTACTATAGTAGGTAATATACCGTGTTTTATAACATCTAATGTTGAAGTTACACCTATAGTTCTCATACCAACACTAGGAAGCCACTTTAATTTTAAAGAAAATATTGAAAGCAATATCATTGCAAACCAAAAGCTAGGTATAGAGATTGCAATATAGTTTAATATATTTGTAAATCTGTCTAAGAATTTATTTCTATGCATGCCCGTATATAATCCTAGGGGAATTGATATTAAAATAGCTAGAAGTAGGGAAGAACCCATAAGTCCAAGGGTAGCAAAAAATCTTGAAGAAATTTCACTAGCTACAGCTTGTCTAGAAACCAAGGAGTAACCCAAATCACCACTTAATACATTTTTTAGCCATAAGAAATATCTAGTTAGCATAGGTTTATCCAGTCCAAGACTTACTCTTATTAAATCTGCTTGTTCCTTTGACATTTTAGGGGTTATATATCCTTGAGCTGGATCTCCTGGAGCCAGATTCATAAGTAAAAAAGATACAAAGGATATAAATAAAAGCATAGGAATAGCTTGTAAAATTCTCTTTGTAATTTTATTTTTCATAATACTATCCTTTCTATGTAAAAAATTTATGTAAAAATGGCTCAAGTACCCGGAAAGGGTAAATGAGCCATAGAAATATATTTTTATTGTTGAATCATATATATTTTTGATAAATCTTCAAACATATATATAGGTACTAATTTGGCATCTTCAATTCCACCAAATTTAGCATCAACTCCGATTAATGACTTTGAATAATATAATGGGTATACTACAGCATCATCAGCTATGGTCTTTTGAATTTTTTCATATAATTCTTTTCTCTTTGCATCATCTGATTGAGAAGCTCCATCCTTCCACAACTTGTCTAGTTCTTTGTTATTATAACATTGAGCATTAAAGCTACCACTAGACATATAAGCACTAGAATATCCATCTGGATCATTTCCCATTACATATCCATTTATAAGTATATCGTAATCTCTTTCTTGTTCTCCAAGGATTTTTGAGAAGTATACATTGTCATCTATTTGCTGAGCATCTACTTCTATGCCGATAGTAGAAAGTTGTTGTTTAACAACCATGGCAATTTTGCTATCTTTTGGAGTGTATTGAAAATTCAATTTTATATTACCTACACCAGACTTTTCCATAAGCTCTTTTGCTTTTTCTAAGTTTTGATCATATTTTTCTACATCATCAGTATAGAATTTTGTGTTTGGAGTTAAAATAGAGTAAGCTTTTTCAGTGTTTTCTAAATTAGTATAGGATGTTTTTAAAATCTCTTCTTTATTTAGGGCATAGGATATAGCTTGTCTAACTTCTTTTTTACTTAAGTTTTCATTTTTTTCATTAAGTATAATATAGTTTAGCATTCCTTCATCAAAAGAATGAGTTTTAAACCTATCATCTGATGAGAAAGTTTCAAACTTATCTTCAGCTAAGTATGCTGCAGAAACTTCTCCATTTTCAAAAGCAATTTTTGAAGTATTATCATCTGGAATTATTCTATAAACCACACTATCTAAATGAGGTTTTCCTAAATAGTAATCATCAAATCTTTCTAGGGTTACCATTTCACCCTTTTTCCATTCTTTGAATTTAAAAGGACCAGAACCTACTGGAGTATTATTTTTATCTGATTCTGCTAAATTGCTTTCACCTTCAAATATATGTTTTGGAATTATTTTAAAATCTCCAATTGATATATAGAATGGTGCAAAGGTATTTGGAAGTTTAAATTCAACAGTTAAGTCATCAATTTTATTAGCTTGGACTTCTTTTTTATCAATAACAAAAGTTTGTCTAGCATCAATTCCCTGACTTTCATCTTTAGCTACATTTACACTATAAACAACATCATCTGCTGTTATTTTTGTACCATCATGCCATGTTAAATTATCTTTTAATTTTAATGTATATGTAAGTTTATCTTCAGAAGTTTCCATACTTTCTGCTAAGTAATATCTTACTTCATCTTTATCAACTACATATAGTGGATCAAATAAAGCATTGTTTATTGTATAAGTAACCCTGTTTTGTTGAAAAAAAGGATTTAGGCAACTTGGATCAGTTCTAGCTGAAAATATCATTGTTCCTCCATCCTTTATTTGTTGTTGAGCAGTTTCATTCTTTTTGGACTCAGTATTAGTAGAACTATTTTTTGAACTACATCCAATTAAGGACAAGGATAGTATTAAAGATAGTCCAATACTGAGAAATCTAGTCTTTTTCATTGTAATCCCCCTTATACACTGTAAAATCAATTCATGTTTATGAATGAATTTTATGATAGTTGTAGTTACGTGAAAATACGCAACAATTCCTTATATAGGATAACATAATAAATATTAGTATATAACTCTTATTATAAATTAAAATAAATAAAATTAGTCTATCAGAAAACGTTATAACTACAAAAACCAACAATTTATTACATAATAAATTAAAAGTTTTGCTAATAGTAACTAGCGGAAATAAGCCATATAATAATTTCTGAAATTCTTAACATTTCATAATAGTGAATTGTATTATAAAATGGTTTGTTAAGTATAAATATATTAAAAACAGGAAAATATATTATTAAATTCTATGGAGTAAGGAATATTAAAATTAGGAGGAAAATATGATGAATAATTATGTATTACCAGAAGACAATTTAGGAGAAGAATATAATTTTGAAAATGAAATTAGTTATTATGATGAAGGATATGAAGAATGTATACGATGTGGTAATAGGGAGTGTTTAGACAATAAAAGATTATGTAGTTACTGTAGTGAAACTTGGGAATAAAATTAAATATTTTAATGATATAAACATAGTTCTTTGCTTTAGAGGGAGTTTTTCTCCCCCTGAAGCTTACTAACAGACTTCTAAGTATCAATTTATTTGATACTTAGAAGTCGTTATCCTTTAGGGGAAGTCATTATCTAGGGACATAGTAGCTCTTTACTCCCATTTTGAAAAAGATGAGAGTATTAGAGCTGGTAGTCATGGGATAAATAGGAGAAGAATTTACTTTAGAATTAAGTTATGTAATTAAGAGATAAGTAACATGCAATATTACTAGACTCAATTTATAGTAAATTCTTTTTAGATTATTACAGTAATTTTTAGATGCTATATTTTAATTTTATAATATGCTAGACAAAAATATAATTTATTCATATAGGATTATAATAAATTTCATTATTGGCATTTGACAACAATTTAAAACAGCAGTAATATAAATTTAGTAAATACCAATAATAATGAGGAGATGATTTTATGTCAACATGTGATACATGTCCATCCAATGGTGGATGCAGTAAAGATAAAGGAAGTTGTGGAGTTGAGAACAATCCTTTAAACAATGTTAAAAAAATTATTGGAGTTATGAGTGGAAAAGGTGGCGTTGGTAAATCATCCATGGCTACTTTAATAGCAAGACAATTAAAGGAAAAAGGATATAAAGTAGGGATTTTAGATGCAGATATTACAGGGCCAAGTATACCAAGACTTCTTGGAATTACAGGACAAAAAGCTATGGCGGATGGTAAAAATATATATCCTATTGAATCTCAAGAAGGAATAAAGGTTATGTCGTTAAATCTGCTAGTAGAGAATGAAGAAGATCCTGTAATTTGGAGAGGTCCTATGATTGGTGGAATGGTTAAGCAGTTTTGGACAGATGTAATTTGGGGAGAATTAGACTATTTAGTTGTTGATATGCCACCAGGAACAGGAGACGTAGCACTAACTGTAATGCAAGATATTCCGATAAATGGAATAGTAATGGTATCTGTTCCTCAAGATTTTGTATCTATGATAGTTGCAAAGGCAGTTAATATGACCAGAAAATTAAATATAAAAGTTTTAGGCGTTATTGAGAATATGAGTTATATTAAGTGTCCTGATTGTGATAAAAAAATTAAATTATTTAATGGAGAGGATACAGAAAAGTTCTTGAAAAATCTAGATTTAAATCTTTTAGGTGAATTACCAATGATAAGTAGTATAAGCAATTTATCAAAAGGTGAAGAGCATCAAGATGAATTTAAAAACATATTTAATAAAATTGTTGAAAACATAATTAATAATTTATAAGAGTAAGAATAATAGATAATTATTATAACTTTTTTATAAATTAGTGTATCATTATATCAGTTTATAACAGTATAAAAATTTATAATATAAAAACTATCTTAAGCCTTTGATTTGAGATAGTTTTTATATTTTTTGTTTTAAATCTAAGGATTAATCTACATTGTTATATAAGAGATAAAAATCTAAAAACTAAAATAAAAAATAATTATTATATAAATAAAAAAATATATAATAGAGAAACTATAAATAAACATATTTTTTAAAACATTAGTTTTATTAGTATTTATAGTGGATATTTGTTATTTATTAATGAATATAATAAACTTTAGGAGGAGTTCTATGTTTAATGATACATTGATTGAGTGGATAGGTTATTTAGCATCTATACTAATTACTATTTCTATGTTTATGAAGGAAATATTTAAGCTAAGATTTATTAATTTAATGGGATGTATATTATTTGTAATATACGGGCTGATTATTGGAGCATATCCTGTAGCTATAGCTAATGCAATAATAGTTTTTATAAATCTATATTACTTATACAAGTTATTTAGAGAAATGAATACTAAAAATAATATTTAAATTTTAAAATATTAGTAAAAATTAAGCTATAGTGAAATAGAAAAATTACACTATAGCTTTAAATATAGAATTAAAAAGTTAATTTTCTATGTAAATTCATACTAAGTTTACATAGAATTAATTTACAGATAATTTAAAGTATAGTATATTTATCAGAGAGTTTATAATTATTATTTAAGGAGGATATTGGATGTTAAAGGATGAAGAAAATATAAAAAGTGATAATGAAAGTATAGAAGAGGAAAATGTAACAGAAGAAACTATAGCTGAAACACAAGAAAACATGGAAGCAACTTTAGAAAATGAAGAAGTATTAGAGCATATAGATGAAGCTGAAAAGGCAGAAGAGTGTTCTAATGAAAATGTTAAAAAGAAAGGTGGATTTTTAGCCAAACTAGGTGCTAATATAATTGATCAGAGCATAAGTTTATTAGTAAGTTTTGCATTACTCTATTTATTTAATTTAATATTAATGCCTTTTGGATATAGATTTGGAGACAAAGTATTAGGATTTTTAGTAATATATGTAATTGTAAATATTTTATATGGTATTATAATGGAAGCTACTAAGCTAAAAACAACTATAGGAAAATCTATTTTTAAATTATAGTAGTTAAAACGTGTCTGTGTTTAGATGCGTTTTTTTATTTATGGAGAAAAATATATATACCATGCTAAAGTATATATTATACAGAAGCAAATGATATAATTATAATAAGAAAAAATTGAATTAAGAAGTTATTGTTGAGAAAGTTATTATTAATAATTAATGTTTTAAGCTGGAGGATTAAATATAAATGAATAGAATCACTACAACAAAGAATAAGAAAATTACAATCTTAGCAACTACAGATATACATGGAAACATTTTAGGATATAACTATGATAAGGGTGAAAGCTTCAATAATAGTGGAATGAATCGTATTTATTCTTATATAAAGCAAGTTAAGAGTGAAAATCTTAATACTTTGGTAGTGGATAATGGAGATATAATTCAAGGAAATACGTTAACAGATGAAATGTATAGTAATAAAAAGGATGAAAAACATCCTGTGATTTCTGCTATGAATTTTATGGGATATGATGCTATGGTATTGGGAAATCATGAATTTAACTTTGGACTTGATTTAATAAAATCTCTTGAAAAGCAAAGTAACTTTCCATTTCTTTCAGCAAATGTAGCCTATAGAGAAAGTGGTGAAGACTTTGTAAAGTCACATACAATTATAAATTGTGGTGGAGTGAGAGTTGGAATTATAGGGTTAACTACTCCTAATGTACCAAGATGGGTAGGAAATCTAGTGAAGGATCTAAATTTTCATGATCTTGGTGAAACTGCCTATAGGTATGTAAGTGAAATTAGGGATAAAGTAGATATTATAATGGTTATGGCTCATGCAAGCATGGTTTCAGAACATGATAAGAAGAATGAAAGAGATGCAGCTGAAAAAATATTGAGATTATGTCCGGAGATAGATGTACTAGTAGTTGGGCATTTTCATATAACAGTAAAAGAAAAAAGAGGAAAAACGCTCATTGGAGGGGCTACAGATAGTGGACAGGAAGTAATTCGTTTTGATTTAACCTTGGACAATAATAATCATGTTATAGATGGACAAGTTAAAGTTGTATCCATGAAGTCGTATTATCCTAGCGAAGAGTTAAGTGGATTACCAGTTATTAAGAAAGCACATGAAACAACTATGGATTTTGTCACAGAAATAATAGGAGAAGCCACAGAAGATTTTCAACCAAAGGATGAGATAAGCTTTATACCTGAAGGACGGCTTAGAGATACTCCACTTATAGAGTTGATAAATAAGGTTCAACTTATAAATTCTGGTGCAGATGTTACATCAACTTCTTTAATTAGGGATGATAGTAATATAAAAAAAGGTGTTATTACTTATGGACATATTTTCAATGTATACAAGTTTACTACTTTTCTTTATGTAGTAGAAGTTACAGGGAAAGAGTTAAAGAATTATATGGAATGGGCTGCTTCAGCTTACAATCAGTGGAAGTCAGGAGATATTTCTATAAGCTTTACCATGGATATTCCAGGATATCAACATGAATTTTTTGCTGGAGTAAATTATAAAGTAGATATTTCTAAACCAGTAGGTCATCGAATTGTAGATTTAATTTTCAAAGGTGATTTAGTGAAAGAAAATCAAAAATTAAAATTAGCAACCAGCGATTATTGTTATTTTGCAAATTTAAAAGGTAGGAAATTAGCAAAGAATAATTATATTTGGAAATCTTCTAATACAATTAGAGATATGATAGTAGAATATATTAAAAATCAAGGTATTATATCTCCACAAGTGGATAATAACTGGGAGATAACTGGAGTTAATTTGGAATCACCATATAAAGAAAAAATAATTAAATTAGTTAATGAAGGTAGTATTGAATTACCCTATAATAAAGCTTTAAATATAGATGAACTTAAAAAATTGGGTTTAATAGATGTGAAGTAGGAATATTTGTATTGACTATATATATTTATTATGGTAAATTATACTTGTAATTTTAAATTTAGGAAGGGGACAATGAGATGTTGATTAGAATCAATTGTTAGTTAAATTTTCGAGATAAGAAAATATTTAAATTAAAAGAGGTTTTGTTTACGTTATAGGTCTATAGTACATCTATAGGATTTTTTGTGATACTTCTTTTTAAAACAATTGAAATGAAATCAATCTTATTGAGCTATTTCTAAATTTTACTTAATTATTATAATTAGCTTTGCTTAAGATGTGAATCTTAAGAAGGGTATTTTATAGGATTATTTTTAGTGAATGCCACAATTATTTATGTTTTAAATAATTTGTGATTTACAAGGTGTCCTAAGTTTATAATAATATTTGTTAATATATATTTTATAAATGTAAAGAAGTACTTAAAGTATGAGTAAATATGGTAACATATTTAATACTTTGCTGTGTCTTTGAATTTATAGGATGTATAATAATATGAAACTTTATCTGTATATACTGGGTAAAGTAGATGATATATACTAAATTAGAGATTTAGTATATTAACTAAGTAAAATAAAAATGTTAGATTTGGCTGTAAGAGAGAGATTCTTTCTTACAGCTTTTTTGTTGCTCAATAAGGGGATTTCTAAAAAAGTAAAAAGATAAAGTAGAAAAAGGGGGATTTAATAGTGAATTATTATGAGGATAAGAAAATTAGGATAAGAGACATAGAAAAAGGAGATATCATTAATTTGTTTTCTTGTAGAATTGACAAGGAGATTAATAGGTATGATCCAAGACCTATACCAAGTAATAGTAGAGAATTAATTCAAGAATGTAAAATCTATTGTGATAACTTTGAAAGAAATGTGGTAAATGATAGATTAGAAGATCGAATGTATAAGTATTTTATAATCACCGATAATGATGAAAATTTTATAGGTTTTGTCAACTTCTTTAGTATAGATACAGTTGCAAAGCAGGGGGAAATGGGAGTTACTATAGGTGATAAAAGATATTGGAGGAAAAGCATAGCTTATGACTCTATCAAGATAGCCATGAACTATATATTTAATACCATGGATATAAATAGAATATATGTGGAGATTGAAGAAAATAATAAGCCATCATTGTCACTATTTAACAAGCTAGGATTTGAAAAATGTGATGAGTATATGGAAGATGGAGAATTTAAATTTATAGTAATGGACATTAAATCTCATAACGAATAAATTTTAAATAGTTTCATATACATAAATTTACATATAAAACTATTTAAATATAGAACTATACAACTAGTTAAATAGTTGAATTCAGTAAGTTTAGATAAAGAATAAATTAAAATATACTTAAATTGAAGGGGGGAAGCGATTGAGGTATCTATTGATAACCTTATTGCTAAATTAATTATGAATAATAAAAAAATGTTAAGTCCAATAATATTAAAACTTGAAGAGGATATGAATTCTGGAAATGATAATGCTATAGATATATTTTGGAAAAAGATCGAAAGAGAAGGGGCACCTCTTATTGAAGACATAGAGGGAGATGAAGAAAATTCAATTGTAACTGTAATTTGGAGACAGGATAGAGAAATTGATAATATATTTGTTTTCAGTGAAATCTTTGGAGGATGGATGTTCGGAGAAGGCGATAAAAAAACTAATTTATATAGATTAGGTAATAGTGATTTATGGTATAGAAGTGCTATTTTATCTAAAAAAGCTCGTTGCTTATATACATTGATAGCAAATGTTAATGAAGAGTATGAATGGAGGGATGAAGATGTAATCATAGATCCTCTGAATCCTAAAACTTATACACCTGCAAGAGATGAGGAGAATCCGGAAGATATAGCGCTCCTTGTACCTACCGAAAATGTAATTGAGATGCCTGAGGCTAAAGAAAAATTATGGACAAAGGAAAGAACTGATAATAAAATAGGAAAAATTCATATGTCTAGATTTAAATTTAAGTCAGATAAAAAGGAAAGAAGGGTTTGGATATACACTCCTTATGGATATGAAGAAGATGGAAGTGATAACAATCTAATGGTGTTTACTGACGGATGGGAATATATAAACTTAGTAGAAGCTCCTAAAATACTAGATAATCTCATAGGTGATAGGCATATAAGTCCTACCTGTGCTGTATTTATTGAAAGCTCAGATAATAGAGCAAAAGAATTAATTTGTAATAATGAATATTTTGAATTTATTACAGAAGATATATTACCATGGGTTAGGAAAAACTATAAGGTGACAAAAAATCCTAAAAACACAATTATTACAGGATTAAGTTTAGGTGGACAATTTGCAGCTTATGCAGCATTTAATGGATCTGATATATTTGGAAATGTTCTATCACAATCAGGAGCCTTTGCATGGTTTATTGATGATAAGGGAGAAATACAACTTGATTCTGAAGGAAATAGTAAATTAATAGAGGAATACAAGGATTCAGAGGTATTACCAATAAACTTCTATTTAAATATGGGGAGCCTAGAGGGATTTTCAAAAGGTCATGTGGAAGCAAACAACAGAATGATAGCTACATTAAAAAGTAAGGGATACAATGTAACTTCTGAAACTTTTATAGGTGCTCATCTTTATTATGATTGGCAAGATAATCTAGCAAATGGAGTAAAAGCTTTGTTAGTAGATAAACAATAGTAAAGAGGTTAATTAAATAAAATTATTAGATAATTTTCATTATTAAAATGATTTGAACAGATACTTAAGGGGGATATAGTATATGAAATTTCAAATGTGGTCAAAGGAAATATTAAGTTATGAATTAAGGGATGGATATAGACTAGAGAGGGCTGATAATAAAGGGTTCACTGATTACTATACAGTTTACTCACAGATGAACATTGCTAATGGCTTCTTTAAGAAAAGTTATGACGTAATGAGAACTGTAGTTGATGATGAAGATGAATGCTTTTGGATTATTAAAGATGATAAAAAAATAGGTGGAGTGTTTATAGAACCTAATAATATATCAGAATTATTCATTATACCTCCCTATTCAAATGTAGATTTATTATTAGAAAGACTTAAAGAAATTCTAGTTTTTTGGTCAGATACTACAAAGGATATACTTGCAGATATAGTACAACCATCTTTAGTTGAAAATTATGAGAAAATAGGATTCAAAAAAGTTGAAAGCGGTAGGTGGATGATAAGACCGACAGAAGAATTCAATATTATGTGGGGAGAAGAATATTATATAAATTTACCTAAAAGAGAAAATCAAGGAGAAATAGGAAAGTTACTTCATGAGTCTTTTGAAAGCAATGTGAATCTTCATAGCAGTTATACCCTAGATGAATATACAGATTGGGTAAAAGAATACTTTGATGATTATTTAGACAATGACATGCTAAATAGAGCTTCTACCCTTGTATATGATGGGAATACTAATGAGCTAGTGGGAGTTTGTTATGTATCACTTTGGCAGGAATGGCCTTTAATATCTCAGATAGCTGTTAAGCCAAGCTATGAAGGCAAAGGTATTGGAACTAAGATGCTAAAAAAGGCACTTACTATTCTAAAGAAAGAGTATCCTGTAGTTAGGCTGTATGTTGATATAGGAAATGAAGCCGAGGAGGTTTATGAGAACTTAGGATTTTTAAAGGGGCTTGAGTTGGCACAGATGAAGTTAGTTTAATCAGAAAGTAGGTAATAATATGAGTGAAAATTGTGAAATAGAAGAAATGGGGAGTTTTTTCAATTTAAGGGCTGAAGGGTATGAAAAGCATATGGAAGACGCCTTAAATTCCTTTGAAGAATACTACAAGTTAGTTTCATCTACTGTGGAATATACAGAGGATTCTATTGAAATCCTTGATTTAGGATGCGGTACAGGCCTTGAGTTAGAAGAAATATTCAATAAGGCGCCTAATGCTAGAGTAACTTGTATAGACTTATCTAAAGAAATGCTAAAAATTCTTAAAGAAAAATATAAGAATAAATTGAACCAAATAAATATAATTATCGCATCTTACTTAGAGGAAGACTTTGGGATAAAGAAATATGATTATGTGGTTGGAATAATGACTATGCACCACTTCTTATATGATGAAAAGTTAGAACTTTATAAGAAAATAAAATTAGCATTGAAGGAAGAGGGAAGTTATATAGAAGGAGACTATGTGGTAAGTAAATACTATGAAAAAAAGTGGCTCAAACAAAGAGTTGACTTATTAAAAGAACAAGGTGATGAAAAAATTAAACTTTATCATATAGATATTCCTTTTGCATTAACTACACAAAAAAGGCTATTGAAAGAAGCAGGATTTAAAAATCTTCATATGATTTTTCAAAAGGGTGAACACCTAATTTATGAGGTAAAGTAAAGATATTAATATAAATTCACATATGTAAGATAAAATGGAAAGAGGATATTGGGTTTAAAAATATTGATTAACATCCGTAGTCTAATATTACGTAAAAAATTAGACTATAGATGTTAATCATAAAATAAGTTAATTGAAGAAATGGTTTCAACATAATCAATTGAAAGGGGTGATGACAATGAAGTTGCCAATAAAAGATTACTTTGGATTATTATATAAGTACTTAAAAAAGCAAAAAAATATGGTAATACTATTATTTTTTATATTAGTTATTAACTTAGTAATACAATTAGCAAATCCACAAATATTGAGATATTATATTGATGCTGTAACAGAGAATTTGGGCAGCGAAAATTTAGTAATAGCAGCTCTATTATTTATAGCTTTTGGAATTATAAGGCAAGTATTTAAAATTATATCAACTTATATTAGTGAAAAAGTTGGATGGAGAGCAACTAATGCATTAAGAGGAGATTTAATAGAGCACTGTATAAACTTAGATATGGATTTCCATAAAACACATCAATCAGGAGAGATGCTTGAAAGGGTTGATGGAGATGTAAATGCTCTATTTAGTTTCTTCTCCACTTTTGTATTGCAATTTATATCAAATTTAGGACTTTTAATAGGAATAATTTTATTGCTATATAAAGAAGATTGGAGGATTGGATTAACACTAACCATGATTGCTATTTTGGATATGGTTGTAATGAAATATATAGAAAAATATTCATCAAAGCATTGGGAAAAATCAAGGGAATATAGTGCGCAGTTATATGGTTTTTTGGGAGAACAAATTACTAGTGTGGAAGATATAAATACTTGTGGCAGTAAAAATTATACTATGAATAGTTTATATAAATTATTCAGAAAAATGCTGCCTGTTGAAATAAAAGCCAGTTTAGGCCATTATTATATGTGGATAGCTAACATAATTGTCTTTGCATTAGGTAATGCTGCAGCATTAATACTTTCAGCATATTTTTATGGGAATTCATTAATAACCTTTGGTACTGTATATTTAATATTTCACTATGTTGAGCTTATGGTCAATCCACTAGAAGAAATCAGATCCCAGATGCAAAAACTTCAAAGAGCTGAAGCGAGTATTAAGCGTGTAAAAGAGCTTTTGCAAATTAAAAGCACAATAAAGTATGGCGCTAATGGTTTAAATAGTAAAGATTCTATTGATGTAGCTATAGATGGAGTTTCATTTAGTTATGAAGATGGAGAAGCTGTACTTAAAGATATAAATATTAATATAGAAAAAAATACTATTTTAGGAGTACTAGGTCATACTGGGAGTGGTAAAACTACCTTAGCCAGGTTAATTGTGAGGATATATGATGTATGTAGTGGAAATATTAGATTTAATGGAGAGGATTTAAAGAGCTTCACTAAAGAAAGTTTAATGGAAAATATTAGTTATGTTACTCAAGAAGTACAAATTTTTCATGCAACAGTTAGAGAAAATCTCACACTATTTAATCCTAGTATTAAAGATGAAACTATACTTAATATCATTGAAGATATTGGATTAATGCCATGGCTTAACAATTTACCCCAAGGGCTAAATACTATTCTAGATAATGGTGGTAGTGGCTTATCTTCAGGAGAAGCTCAACTTCTCGCTTTTGTAAGAGTGTTTCTTAAAAATCCTAAATTAGTTATTTTAGATGAAGCTACTTCAAAACTTGATCCAATCACTGAAGGACTTATAGATAATGCACTAAATAAACTACTCCAAAATAGGACTTGTATAATTATAGCTCATAGACTTGGAACAGTTGGGAGAGCAGATAGCATTTTGATTCTTGAAGAAGGAACAATTGTAGAGTACGGCAATAGAAATCAACTTTATAAAGATAATAATTCAAAGTTTTATAATTTACTACAAAAGGGTATGGAGGAGGTGCTGGCATGATAAAAAGCAAAAAAGAGAAAATTCCAGTGCTTGAGTATATTGGTAAGATGATAATGTATAGACCGTGGTATTATTTACTCAACTGCTTTTTATGGATAACAATTCATATGTTTCCACTGATACCTGGTTTAATTACTAAGAGATTTTTTGAAGTCTTAGAGAAAAGTGGAGGGTTGAATAGTGAAATTCTAAGCCTTATGGCATTAATTTTAGTAGTAGCATTAACTAGATCAATTATTATAGCTATGGGTGGAAGAGTAGATGCTAACCATAGATTTTCTATGAGTGGATTACTTAGAAGAAATCTACTAGAGTGTATTATAAATAATCCATTAATTGAAAATAAGACTTCTTTAGGTGAGTCTATGAACTGTTTTAGAGATGATATAGAAGAGATTGAGACTGTTATAAGCTTCACCTTAGATATAATTGGGGATGGATTATTTGCTTTAGGAGCACTAATTATTTTATTAACCATAAATGTAAAAGTAACTTTATTTATTTTTGCTCCTTTAGTTATAGTAATATTATTATCACAAAAGGCTATGAAGTATATTTCAAAATACAGGACTACTGCTAGGGAAGCAACTGGTGATGTATCAGGGGCTATAGGGGAAATATTTACTGGAATACAAGCAATAAAAATATCTGGAAGTGAGAAGTATATAATTAACAATCTAAATAATCTTAATGAAAAAAGAATGAAATATATGGTGCGCGATAAGATTTTTGTAAATATCATGGATGCTATATATGAAAATGCTGTAACTATTGGTACTGGATTTATATTGCTATTAACAGGTAAATATATGTTGGAAGGGAGCTTTTCAGTAGGAGATTTTTCACTATTTCTATATTATCTTCCCTTTGTAGCTGATTTTGCAGGCTTCCTTGGAGAAATTTTTGCTAGGTATCAGCAAGGGGGAATTGCCTTTAAGAGAATGTTTAAACTCTTAGATGAAAATATGGAAAAAGAGTTATTAGCTCATAATTCATTATATCTAAAAGGTGAATTAGTTGAAGAGAAATGTAAACAAGAAGATATAGAATTTAAGAGTTTAGAAGTTAAGGAGCTAACCTGTAAGTATAATGAAACTAGTGGTATAGAAAATATTAACTTAAGAGTAAATAAGGGTGATTTCGTAGTAGTTACAGGAAGAATTGGAGCAGGGAAGACAACTCTTATAAAATCTATTTTAGGAATGTTACCTATAGATAGTGGGAGAATCTATCTAAATAATGAAGAAGTTAAAAATAATAGTGAAAAGCTAACACCGCCAATAGTAGCTTATACGTCTCAGAATTCTAACCTATTTAGTGATACTATTAAAAATAATGTTCTTTTAGGACTAAAGGATGAAGGGAAAATATTGGAGCAAGCTATATATTCAGCAGTATTAGATAGGGATATTAAGAGTTTTAAGGATGGAATAGATACCATGATAGGTTCTAAAGGAGTAAAACTTTCCGGAGGTCAAAGACAAAGAGTAGCTGTGGCAAGAATGTTTGCAAGAAAGGCTGATTTATATGTCTTTGATGATATATCTAGTGCATTAGACATAGAAACAGAAATAAAGCTTTGGGATAGGATGTTTGAAAGAAAAAATATAACGGCCTTAGTAGTTTCTAATAGACATGTAGCCTTAAAGAATGCAGATAAAATTTTAGTTATGAAGGATGGAAAAATTGAAGGACAGGGAAAACTTGAAGAACTTCTTAAAAACTGTGAAGAAATGAGGCAGATATGGGGCCTTGAAGCTTAGAAGATAGCCTATATAGAAGAAGTTTCTGAATATCCAAAGTTAGACTTTATTTACCTATTGAATAGAAGGAAGTAGATTAATTGCATGTTTAATTAATCTACTTCCTTTTAAGCATTTTATACTGAGTTAAATATAATATATTTTATAAGATATATTCCATATGATAATCAAAGGGTTCAAGATTATATAGCTTTTTATTTACTTCTTTAGTTAGTATACATCCCATACACCTATAAAAGGTTTGAGCATTTTCACAAGATGAGGCAGAGATATAAACTTTACTAGCCTTTAATTCTCTAGCTTTATCAATACACATGTTAAATAGTGTTTTCCCAATACCTTTATGGCGGTGGCTGTTTGTAATGTGAAGATTGGACAATTGAATATATTGTTTTTTACTCCCAAAGAATTCATTTTCTAGGGAAGCAAACCCTACTAATTTACTTTCATCAAAGGCTGCAAAAATTGAACCACCTTTTTCAAATGTAGATTTTAATTCATTACATATGCATAATAGCTCATTATTATCCCAATTCTCTTCATAATAGATATCTTTTAGATACTCACTTCCATCATCTCTTAGTCTCCAAGCTCTGTATATTTTCTCATGTCTATCAAAATCATTTAATAGTTCAGGAACTAAGTCAGTTATTTTTAATTCTTTATATATCATCATTTATTTCCTTTCATAACTTATATTAATAGATTATTTACTATCTAAGGTATCTAAATGAGATAATTTATTTGTATAAATTATTCTATGACAACAGCTAGTTATCTGCCAGTGGTGTATTCCAGTATCACCTGTAGATATAAAAAGTTGTGAATTTATAGGAAGCTCAAGAAAACTTCTAAAAAGCATATTTATAATGCCACCATGAGCAACAATGGCTATAGTAGAATCAGAGGAGTTTTCGCTAACTATCTTTGATAATATGGATTCAGCCCTAGCTCTGAATTCTATCATACTTTCCATTCCATACATAGATGTGTGAGGCCATCTTATAGCAGGTTCAGGATAGCGTTCATTTGCCTCTTCTCTAGATAACCCTGCTAATAGTCCATTATTAAATTCCATAAGTCCATTTTCATATATAATAGGAATGTTAGTAGCATTAGCTAATATTTTAGCAGTTTCACTAGCACGTTTTAACGGACTGGAATAAATTTTATCAATATTATAATTAATTGATAAAAAATTTGACATAGCTAAACCTTGCTTATTTCCAAGCTCTGTTAATGGAAAATCTGCTCTTCCTTCATGAACGTTTAATATGTCTGCTTCTGATTGACCATGTCTAATTACAATGATATCCAAATTTATAGTTCCCCCTCATAATTAATTTAAGGTTATAAAATAATTATATAATATAAATAAAATGAATTATATGAATTTTTAGTTAAATATAATTGCAATTAAGTGGCTATTCATAGGTGAAGAATAATAAATTTTTAAATAAATTTAAATTTATATATAGATTATATTCATTTATTAACCTGGAAAAGGGTAACAATTATAGCATTTGTATTATAGTTAGTAGAAAAATTTATGGAAGAGAGGAACGTTATTATAAGTAAATAATATGAAATTATTAATTATTATAGAATCATAGGAAGTGTTCTACTAATAAAAAATTCTATATTTTATGTTATAAATAAATAATAAGGGAATTAAAAGGAGTGATACTAATGAAGAGGAAACTTATTACATTAATTATATGTGGAGCATTAGCGGGCACTGCACTGGTAGGATTAACTTTACAAAATAATTCTAAGTACATTAATAATTCAACAATTGAAAGTGTAGATGAAAAAGAAGACACAATAGAGGACAAGAGAAATGAAATTGCTTTGTCTGATAAAGTAGATGAAAAAGATAAAAACAGTAATGAAGAAATAAACATTAGTAAAGATACTAGGTTATCTCGGGGTGGTGGACAAGCTGATAATTCACAAAATGATAAAAATGTAGTTAATAATGATGAAGGAAGTAACTTAGAGGAAAAAGAAAGTTCTAATACTACAGTTAATAATCAAGAAGAAATAACTGGAGGTAATTCTTATAGTAATACTGAAAAGTCATCGGTACCATCTCAGAAAAAAGTGAATACACCATCTAAATCAACTACACCTACTACAACAGTTACAGGTGATTTTTCATCGCAAATAGAACAGCTTATATTTACAAAAGTAAATGAAGAGAGAGCTAGAGCGGGTATGAGCACCCTAAGTTACAGTAGTCTTATGGAGAAATACGCAAGAATAAAATCAAAGGATATGGGAGATAAAAATTATTTTGACCATAGAAATCTAGAGGGTGAGCTTATAACAGCACAAATGGCTAGAGATGGTATTTCTTATAGATCTTGGGGAGAGAATATAGCTTATATAGGTGGAGTATCTGATATAAATGAACTTGCAAATCAATTTATGATAAATTGGATGAATTCACAAGGACATAGAGAAAACATACTATCCCCTAACTTTACAAGTATAGGTGTTGGTGTATATAAAGCTGGGAATAGATACTATGCTACACAAGAGTTCTATAAATAATAGTACAAGCATTAAAAGTTTCACTGTAAATATGTAATTAAGGATTAAATTAAAAAAGCACTAAGATAAAAGATATCTTTAGTGCTTTTATTTTACATAAAACATTTATTAAAAGTTATTATTCATTTGTTAATACTGTAAGTTTATTGTAATATATAATAAAGGTTAATCCGATGACTACCACCTCTAATACTCCCTCTGTTTATAGAGTAATCTTATATTGGTAAGGAGTGAAATAATGAAAGTTAATTTTTATAAATTTAGTGAAATAGATGATTATAAATTGAAATTTGCAGTAATAATGGCAAGATATATGAATCGATGGATATTTGTAAAGCATAAAGAAAGAGATACTTGGGAGATTCCAGGAGGACATAGAGAAGAGAATGAAAGTATAAAGGATACTGCAAATAGAGAATTGAGAGAAGAAACAGGAGCTATAAAATTTAAACTTAATCCTGTAAATATATACTCTGTTGTAAGGGAGAGTAATGACACTGATGAATATGATGAATCCTATGGGGCACTTTTCTTTGCCGATATTGAGGAGTTAGGTGAACTTCCTAACTTGGAAATTGGGGAAATTTGCTTATTCGATAATCAACCTAAAAATCTTACTTATCCATCAATACAGCCTCATTTATTTAATAAAGTTTGCAGAATATATACTTTAGATGATGGAGCAAGTATAAATAAACCTATAAGCATTAGGTAGGAGGGAGTTAAAAAATGGGAAAAAACTTTGAAGATATGTTAAAATCAGATTATAAAAACAATGAAGGAAATGATTTAAACTCCATGGGACTTAAAAAACCCATTATGTTAATGGAAGGAGATAAAGTTGCAACTATAAGTCTATCTTGGGGCGGAGCAGGAGATGAAGATATTTTTTGGAGATATGAAGTTGGGAAAAAAAGACTCCAAGAAGATTTTGGGCTTCAAGTTATGGAAATGAAGACAACTCTTAAGGGTACAGAATATGTATACAATAATCCAGAAGAACGGGCAAAGGATTTAATGGAAGCTTTTAAAGATCCTTCGATTAAAGGTATTTTTTCTTGTATCGGGGGCGATGAAAGCATAAGAATTTTACCTTATATTGATTACGAAGTAATAAGAAATAATCCCAAAATCTTTATTGGTTATTCTGATAGTACAGTTACACATTTTATATGTATGAAAGCTGGAATTTGTAGCTTTTATGGACCTGCGGTACTTTCTGAATTTGCAGAAAATATAAAAATGTTTGACTATACTAAGTTTTATATAAATAGAGTATTATTTACTAATGATGTTATTGGTAATATTAGACCATCAGAAATTTGGACAAGTGAACATCTACCTTGGGAAATAGAGAATAAATTTATTCCAAGAAAAGTAAATAAAAATATGGAATATGAATTATTACAAGGAAGTGGAAAGGTTCAAGGACATTTAATAGGTGGTTGTATTGATGTATTAGAAATGTTAAAAGGAACTGAAGTATGGCCAAGTAGTGACAAGTGGAAAGATGGAATATTGTTTTTGGAAACATCAGAAGATAAACCAGAACCTACTTATGTGGAATATTGGCTACGAAACTATGGAGCTCAAGGAATTTTACAAAATATAAATGGAATAGTTTTTGGAAAACCTTATGATAATGTTTATTATAATGAGTATAAGGAAGCTTTTATTAAGGTCATAAGAGATGAATTGAAACTAAAAGATTTACCAATACTATTTAATGTGAATTTTGGACACACAGCACCTATGATTACAATTCCTTATGGAGCAAAAGCTGAAATAGATTGTGAAGAGAAGGGTTTTTCAATAATAGAAAGTGGAGTTAGGAAGTGATAAAATGAGATACGTTATTGTTTCCGTTATAAAGGGAGAAGCAGGAGATTTTAACAATAATCTTAGAAAAGAAGTTTATGATAAGTTTAAGGCTAAGTCTTCAAAATTACCTGCACATTTTACTATAAAAGCCCCCTTTGAATATGATGGAGATATTAAAGAACTAGAGAAATCTATAGAAAATTATTGTATATCTCATAAAAGAGAGCCTTTAGAGATTAACGGTTATAATCACTTTGATGATAGAGTGATATATATGGATATGATAATGAGTGAAGAGGGAAAGGCTCTTCACGATGAATTAATTAGTAAAATGAGTAGGATTCCTTATATTGAATTTACTAATAAAGATGGTAAGGATAAAATATTTCATATTACTATAAGTTCAAAAAGAATAAAAACCATATATTATGATCTTTGGAATTATGTAAATAAGTATCCATGCAATTTTCATGGCTATTTTGATAATGTATGTATTTATAGGTGGGAGACTAATACTTGGGTATTACATAGAGAGTATCTTTTCCAAAAGTAAAATAATATAATAACTACTGAGTGATAATTTAATATCAATAGTTATTATAGAAAATTAATATAGATATAGTTATATATATAATTAAAATTACAATAAATTTTTAGTTTAAGATAGAATAAACTTTATATATTTATAATATATATCTGGATAGGAGTAGCTATGGGTAATGATATAAAAAGATGTATAATGATATTTCCAGAGTTTCAAAATATAAATACAATTAATGAAATAAGAGAAACTTATGATCCTTTTGTAAATAATGTGAGCCCTCATATTACGTTAGTCTTTCCTTTTGAAAGTAAAATTAAAGAGTACCAATTGAGGAATTGGATGAATGAAGCATTAAAGGGTGTAAAGCCCTTTAATGTGGAACTTGAAGGAATAATAAAAATTAGCAGTGATTCAAGTTTATATTTATGTTTAGAGGTAAAGAAAGGCAAAGAAGAAATAAGAGAAATTCACAGTAGATTATATGATGGAATACTTAAGGCGTATAAGCCACAGTGGTTAAGTCAGATTGAATTTATACCACATATGACTATTGGTAAATTTAGTTCTGAGGAAGAGCTAAATATTGCTTATAAAAAAATTGGAAACGTGAAAGAAAAGTTTTTTTCTAAGGTGGACAAGATATCTGCAGAAATTGTAGTTGAAAATGACAGATCGATTAGGGAAATAGAGATTAATTTACAAGAGTAGATTATATTAATAAGCATTATAAGGAGACGATATATAATGAAGAGAAGATTTGCTAATAAGCCAGATTGGAGTAGAGTATTAAGGAAAGAGTTTAAAATTGAATTCATAGATAATGAAGAGTTAAGAGGATATATATCAATTATCCATATGAAAGAGATAACAGAACCCTTAATTATACAAACTAAGGGTGTGGATTATTGTATTGTGGATAAGGAATATTCTTGGATTCAGTATTTTCCAGAAAATAAAAACTATGTATTAACAGTTATGATTGATGAAAAACACAATATAATTCAATGGTATTTTGACATTTCAGAAAAATATGAACTTACTGAGGATGGAATACCTTTTTATGATGACTTATTTTTGGATATAGTAGTGTTAACTACAGGAGAAGTAATTTTATTAGACGAAGAGGAATTAGAAGAGGCTTTAAATAATAAGGAAATAACAGAAAAACAATATGGAGATGCAAAAGAACAGGCTAAGGAACTTATTGTATGGATAAATAAAAACTTTGAAAAATTATATGAACTTACTAAGAAATATTATAACCATTTACAAAATATTTCTTAGGAAATATATTACATATAAGAAGTGTTTTGTATAAGATACCTCTGAGCATGTTTCAAACAAAGTTGAAGATTTCATAAGGATTCGTGTAATATTTTTTGGTATAGGTATAATTTAAAAAATCCATAAAAGAAATTGTAAACCTAATCTAAATAAAAAGATTACAATTTTCGCAAAATCTATAGAAATGGATGTACACATATGTTAATATATGAGGGAATAAATATTTGAAATAAAATATAATAAGTATTAATATGGGAGGTACAACATTGAAAATTACAACTAAGAACATTATATTATGCGCTATTTTTGCTGCATTAACAGCTATTCTCTCACAAATATCAATACCACTGCCATTTACTCCTGTTCCTATAAATCTTGCCATGATATCAGTTTTTATTGCAGGTGGCTTGTTAGAAACTAAGATAAGTGCAATTAGTCAATTGGTATATGTAATAATTGGAGCTATTGGAGTTCCTGTTTATGCAAACTTTACAGGGGGGCTTGGAATTCTAGTTGGTCCTACAGGAGGATATATAGTAGGATATATTATAACTACAATTATAATTGGAGTTATAGTTAAAAGGTTAGGGAACAGTATATATTCTTATACAGTGGCTATGGTAGTAGGTATCTTAGGATGTTACTTCGTAGGAACAGTATGGTTTATGCATATAACTCAAAATGGGTTAACAGAGGCATTACTTATGTGTGTAGTACCATTTTTAATTGGAGATATATTAAAAATTATTTTATCAGCTTTCTTAGTTAAAAAGTTAAAAAAATATGTATAGAGGATTAATAAAAGCACGGTAGATAGCTACTGTGCTTTTTATAACTGATTTAGGATTAAAGTATATTTAGCATATATGACTTAGCTATGTTTTTATATCCATATTTAATTAATGCTTCTACTACAATGCTTCTTACTTCATAACCAGTAGTTATTTCTCTAGATAAAGATATTAAGATTGACTCTACATCTGAAACAATTAGTTCTAGTTCTTTAGAGTTAAGTTGAATATCTACATCAGAGCCAGCATTTTCAACACTAGTTTTAATTTTTGATGGTTCAAAGGAAACAACATTTCCATTCTTCTTTATAAATTTCATTTAAACGCCTCCTTACTATAGTTATTATTCACACATAAGTTTATTTATAGTAATTATACACTTAAATATATAATAATAACATATATTTAAATAATAAAATTGTAGTACTAATAAAATTTTATTTAAAAGAGGAATAATGAAAAATTTGTAGAATTTAATAAGTATATGTTAAAAATCATATAGATTATTCATTATGAGAAATAAATTTTCTCATAATGAAAAAGGTTTAAATTGAAAGGGGATTATTATGACTAAGACTCAACTAAAAGCAAATATTTTACTTCTACTTACAGCTGCAATATGGGGGTTAGCATTTGTAGCTCAAAAGGTAGGAGCAGAACATGTAGGGGCTTTTACATATAATGGTATTAGATTTGCCCTTGGAAGTATTTCGTTGATACCGTTAATTTTATTTTTAAATAGGAAAAAGGGAGAGAATGAGGAAACCAAAAATAATGATAGAGATTCTTTAAAACTTACAATTAAAGCTGGGATAATTGCGGGTTGTGCCTTGTTTATAGCAACAAGTCTTCAGCAAATGGGAGTTATGGGTACAACTGCCGGAAAGGCTGGTTTCATTACTGGACTCTATATGGTTATAGTTCCTATATTAGGATTATTTTTAAAGCAAAAGGTTAATAAAAGTACTTGGATAGGAATAGTTATAGCCATTATTGGATTATATCTATTAAGCATTAATGAAGACTTTTCTATATCAAATGGTGATTTATTAGTATTAATAGGATCTGTAGGATGGGCTATACATATTTTATTAATTGATAACTTTACTAAAAAAATAGATCCATTAAAGTTATCAAGTATACAATTTGCTACATGTTCAATTTTAAGTTTAGTAATGGCTATTATATTTGAAGATATTAATATGGTAGGCATTTCTGGAGCTATGGTATCAATATTATATGGTGGGCTTTTATCTGTAGGAGTTGCATATACTCTTCAAGTAGTAGCACAAAAAAATGCAAAACCGTCACATGCAGCTATACTTCTTAGCATGGAATCTGTATTTGGTGCATTAGGAGGAGCTATGTTCTTAGGAGAAAGAATTGGTACTAGAGGCTTAGTTGGATGTATACTTATATTTATAGCTATAATAATTTCTCAACTAAAGCCTTCAGAAAAAGGTTCAAAAGATATGGCCAAAAATATTTAATAGTATATTAAAGCTTGTACTATAGCTACTGCAATTATGAATGTAGTAGATTATAATACAAGCTTTATTCATATTAGGTTATAGTAGAAAATAAATATAAATTTTATAAATATAATATGATAATGGTAGTAAATATAAAATCTTTAATATTTTATTAAAGATTTTTTCACCTATTGAATTAGTTTTAAGATTAAGGAAATTAATATTAATTTTTAGTGGAAATAATAATTCTACCCCTTGGTGAGTAAATAAATCTAGAAATATATGTGATGCATACCCAAACCAAAAGCCATAGCATAATATTTCTATTACAACATTCCAGTTGCTTATGTAAATAAAAAAAATATAAACTATATATAATACTATTAAACACAATAAACTATGAGTAAAACCTCTGTGTTTAAATTTTTTACCTAAGGATTTTGAAATTAATGGATATCTTTTGCTTATATAAGAACTTTTAAGATCTATATCAGGAAAGAGTGCGCCAATATTTACTGCACGAAAATATAAAATTATCAATAGTAACTGATAAATTAATAAGTAATTGTTTAAGATCTTTAGGATCATTGGGTAAATAGTTATAACTCCAATTAAAAATCCACCAGATTCATGTGTTTGTTTTGTCATTTTTTCACCTGTCATCTTTTGTTTTACTACTAATTATTAAAGCTATAATATCTGCTCAGTAGTTAAATACATTATATATTAATTATAGGGTTACGTACATATGTTTTGTGATATGTATGATAAAATTTTGATAATGGAACTCTATATAAATCAAGTAAGTGAAATTTAAAAAAAATATTTGTTTTATTGTTCTGCAAGGAGTAAAGCTGTACAATGATTAATTGGTTTAGCTTAAGAAAAAAATAGTGAAGTATGTCAATAAGTCATATTATAATAATTACAATGAAGTTAAAATATGGTATAATTATTTCAATATGTAATTGGGGGGGAGCGTCATGAAAAACATTCAACTAGAAGATTTTACAAAATATAATTTTTTATCATCTCTAAACTTTTCACCAAAGGGAGATACTGCTTGTTTTGTAGTGTCTAATTGTAATTTAGAGGATAACACATATGATTCTAATTTGTGGCTTTATGATTTAACTTTGAATAAGTATCATCAATTGACTACTTTTAATAAAGAAAGAAGTTATATATGGCTCCAAGATAATGAGACTATATTATTTCAAGGAGTAAGAGATAGTAAGGATAAAAAGAAACTTGAAGATGGTGATGAATTTACTCAATTCTACAAGTTAAATATTCGTGGTGGAGAAGCTGTTAAGGCTTTTAAAATCCCTATGTTAGTTGAAACTATAGTTGAGGTGGATGAAGATACATTCCTTTTCACAGGGATTCATAAAGTTGGGAGAAAAAGTTTAATTGGACTTTCTGACGCTGAAAAAGTTGAGGAATTAAAGTCTAGAAAAGAAGAGAAGGACTATGAAGTTTTAGATGAGATTCCATTTTGGAGCAATGGTGGTGGATTTACTAATAAAAAGAGAAGTGGATTATATAAATATGTAGTAAGTACAGAGGAGATAAACTTAATAACTGATGAGTATACTTCGGTTATGTCATTAGAATTAAGTGAAGATAAAAGTAAGGTAGTATTTGCTGCAAGCTCCTATAAAGATAAGGCAGCAATTAATGATGAGCTATATATTTATAATATTAAATTAGATGAGCTTTCTTTAATTAACGGAGAAGAAAAATTTTCTTATAGCTATGTAAATTTCATGGATGAAGAGAAATTAATAGTACTTGGAAGTGATATGCAAGAATATGGAATTAATGAGGATGGTAGATTCTACCTAATAGATATAAATACTAAGATTAAAACCTTATTAACTCCAGATTTTGATAAAAGTACATGGAACTCTGTAGGTTCAGATTGTAGATATGGAGGAGGAAAATCTATTGTAAGAGATAGTAAATACTTATATTTTATAACTACAGAAATAGATAGTTCTTATATAAATAGAATCAATATAGATGGAAATATAGAAAAAATAAGTTTTAATAAAGGGTCTGTAGATTGTTTTGATGTTAAGAATGGTAGTATATTATTTATAGGCCTTAGAAATCAAAAATTACAAGAAATATATTCTTTAAAAGATGGTAGCGAGTGTGAAATTTCAAAATTTAATCAGTGGATTCATGATGAATTAAAAATCTCGAAACCAGAAAGAGTTGAGGTTGAAACAGAACCAGGTGTTGTAATAGAAGGATGGGTATTAAAACCTGTAGACTTTGAAGAAGATAAAAAATATCCTGCTATTTTAGATATTCATGGTGGACCTAAAACTGTATATGGTGAAGTTTTTTATCATGAGATGCAACTTTGGGCTAATATGGGGTACTTTGTATTCTTTTGTAACCCAAGGGGGAGTGACGGTCATGGGAGAGCTTATGCAGACATTAGAGGGAAATACGGAACTATTGATTACCATGATATAATGACTTTTACAGATATAGTTTTAGAGAAGTATAAAAATATTGATGTAAACAATGTAGGGGTAACTGGTGGATCTTATGGAGGATTTATGACTAACTGGATAATTGGTCATACTGATAGATTTAAAGCTGCAGCATCTCAAAGAAGTATATCTAACTGGATTTCTAAGTTTTGCACTACAGATATAGGGTTCTATTTTGTAGATGATCAAAATGGTGGCACTCCATGGAGTAATGTGGATAAATTATGGTATCATTCACCGCTTAAATATGCAGATAAAGTTAAGACACCAACTTTATTTATACATTCAGAAGAAGACTATAGATGTTGGTTAGCAGAAGGTATACAGATGTTCACAGCTTTAAAATATCATGGAGTTGAAGCTAGACTTTGCATGTTTAGAGGAGAAAACCATGAGCTTAGCAGAAGTGGAAAACCAAAGCATAGAATAAGAAGAATTACAGAAATAACAAATTGGTTTGAAGAACATCTAAAATAATTGTATGAATTATAAATGAAAAAATTCAGAATAGGAGGAGTAATATGGCTATGACTTTTAAACTTATATCCTTGATTTTAATAATAATCTATGGTGGATTATCTATGTTTGCTTGTGCTATGGCCATCAAAGAAAGTAGAGAAAGTATTTTCCCTAATTTATTGATGATTACAGGAAGCGTAGCTATTTTACTTGCTTCTATTACACAGTTTAAAAGTGGAAGTAATATGTTATATATACTTTTGTTAGGATTGATATCAATACATGTAGCTGCAATAATTCATGGATATAAAATATTTAATAAGCTGAATTTAAAACATCATATACTAAGGGGATGTATTTCTTTGATAATTTTAATATGCTATTATGTAGGTTATTTTTCTTAGTATTTTAGTAAGATGCTAAAAACATAGGATGAAAAATATATAAAAATATGGTTTAATATACTTATGAAAGAATATGAAAGGGGTAACTTAAGATGGCAGTAAAGAAGATAGTTCAATATGGAGATGAACATTTAAAAAGGGTTAGTGATACTGTAGTTGAGATAAATGAAGAAATAAGAGATTTAATTCAAGATTTAAAGGATACATTATCAACGGTTGAAGGTATTGGACTTGCAGCTCCACAAATTGCTGTAAATAAAAGAGTTATATTAATTGACTTAACGCCTGATAATTCTTCGCCTTTAATACTGATTAATCCTAAAGCTATTAAAGTATCTAAAGAAACAGCTAGAGATTATGAGGGATGTCTTAGCTATGTGGGATATGAAGGATTGGTTGAAAGACCTACAAAAATGATAGTTGAAGCATTAAATGAAAATGGTAAACTTATAAAGTATGAAGTAGAAGATTTTATGGCAAGAGTTTTTTGTCATGAGATGGATCATTTAGAAGGAATTCTTTATATGGAAAAAGCTGATGAAATGTATGAATTAGTGGAAGGTAAAGAATAAAAGTTATTTATTGGTAATGTGAAAATAGATGGAACTGTTAAATGGTTATTTATAAATATAACCTTTTAACAGTTCTTATTTATTTTGTGAATTTAAAGTTATTATAGATAACTTTAAATAGGCTATTTAAAAACTTTAATATAGATTTATACTAAAATTTAGATTATTATATAATAAAGGTAAAATTTAAGCTTTATTATGTAATAAGTGAAAGTATATAATATAAAGAAATACATAAACAAATATTAATTTATAAATTTAGTGAATTAAAGAAATCTTGCATATAGAGACTTAGAAATGCAGAAATTAAGTAAATGTAGTAGAAATATAATAAATAAAAATAAAGGAGTACTATACTATGAATAAACAAGAAATTATAGAGATTTTAGAGGATAATGCTTTAGAAAATATTACAGAAGTAAAAAAGCATGATCATTGCTTCATAATTAAATTTTCTTACGAATTTGACGAGTTAGAAATTGAAGGAGCTAGAGAATTTGCCAATGAAGATTGTGAGGAAAAAAGAGAAGGAGAACAATGGTATGAAGAGTATTTTCTACCTTATTTAAATGATACTGCAATAGATAATATTAATGACATAGTAGATGAAATTTCAGAGGAGTATGATTTAGATTATGAAATGTTGTCTTATGAGCTTTCTGAAGATGATTATGATTCAATGAATTTTTTAGTTGCATTTTATAGAGAAGTTTTACCTGTAGATATTGATGAATTAATTATGGAGTTATAATTAATTATGAAAAAAATAATTATAATAAATGGTTCTCCCAATAAAGAAGGTCACACAAATAAAATAGTAGATTCAATTTTGGAAGGTATTAATCCCAACGTGGAAATAAAGCATATTAATTGTTATGATATGAATATTAATCCATGTATTGATTGTAAATATTGTAGTAAAGTATTAGGGGAGTGCTCAATTAAAGATTCTATGACGGATATTTATAAACATATACAACAATGTGATATAATCATTTTAGCATCTCCTATGTATTTTGGTATGTTTCCATCACCATTAAAATCATTGATAGATAGGTGTCAAGTGCTCTGGAGTAAAAAGTTTATTTTTAAACAAAATACAAAAGAACGAAAACAGGGTATATTTATATTTAATGGGGGCAGTTCCTGGAATAATATGTTTAACTCTATGGAAACTATAGGTAAATATTTTTTTAATACCCTTAACTGTGATATTTCATTTAAACTATATATAGACAATACAGACATAAATTATAATTATATTAATAAACATTTTGATGATATTTTAAAATGTCAAAACATGATAAATGTGGAAGTACATTAGGCTAATTTCTTATGTTTTTTATCATTATTAGAATTATTACTCATCTTTTGATATTCTACGATATATTCATCTAAATGTTGAGAGCATATTACAACAATATTATCTGTAGGTCTCTTAAATCTAAGCAGTACATGTAGTAGTAGTTTAAAAGATTTAATTTTTTGATTTAGGAATTTAAATTTTAATAACATACCATCACATCCTTAAACTTTATATTTTTATTTTAACAGAGATATAGCATAATGTTAATGATTATTAATAGTCAAATTCATATTAAGTTTTACAAAAATCACCATAAAAGCGATAAATATATCATAAAAAACTTATAAGTAAATATATGAAGATGACTTAAAGCCATTTCTCGGATATCGAAGTAAATATAATAATACACTTTGCGACATGCAACAAATAAAAATTTAAAATAATTAAAAAAATACCTATAAATAATACTATAATTCACATCATAGTAATTATTTGGGGGAAGTTACTATATAATCGTATAATAGACTATTAGGAGGAAAAATGGATAAAGAATATATAAATATTGATAATATGAAAATAGAAGAAGTTATTGAGGAAATAAACTTTTTATATAAAAAGAGCCAAGAATCTGGTTTAACAGAAGCTGAAAAAAATAGACAGCAAGTTTTGAGAAGAAGGTATATAGATAATGTTAAAAGAAATTTTAAGGCTCAGATTAGTGGATATAAACCTGTAGACCCAAAACATAATAATTAGTAAAATAGAATTTAAGTAAACAATAATCATAAATGCAAGATATGAGGTAGGGGAGGCGTAAGATGGGAGTACAAGTTTTAGATTTAGTTAACAACTATAATTTAGAGGTTTTAGTAGAAGGAGATTTAGAATCTAATATTGTGGTAAGTGAGATAAATAGGCCTGGATTACAATTTGCTGGTTTCTATGATTATTTCGATAATAAGAGAATTCAAGTTGTAGGTAAAACTGAGTGGAGTTATCTAAAGTGTCTTGATCCAGAAGTAAGGATACGTAGAATAAAAAAATACTTTTCTTTCCCAATACCTGGAGTAATAATTACAAGTGGATTAAAAGTACATGATGAATTTTTAGAAGAAGCAAGAAATAAAAATGTTACTGTTCTCAGAAGTATTGATAAGACTACAAAATTCATTAATAGGGTTAGTAATTTTTTAGACTCAGAGTTAGCTCCAGAAACTAGGCTCCATGGTGTTTTAGTAGATGTGTATGGAATTGGCATATTGATTATAGGAGAAAGTGGAATAGGAAAAAGTGAAGCAGCATTGGAGCTTATTAAAAGAGGTCATAGGCTTGGAGCTGATGATGCAGTAGATATTAAAGAAATAGATGGAAAGTTATATGGTTCTTGTCCTTATATAACTACAGGAATGCTTGAAGTTAGAGGTATGGGGATTATTGATTTATCAGCAATTTATGGTAGTAGCTGTATAGTTTCTCAAAAAAATATCAACTTAGTTATTTCTTTAGTTAACTGGGACGTAAATGATAAATATGAAAGACTTGGAGTAGATAAAGAGTATATGGATATACTAGGGGTTGAGGTAGAGAAAATAGTATTACCTTTAAAGCCAGGGCGTAACATAGCAGTTATAATCGAAGCTGCAGCAGCTAATTTTAGATATAATGCCACATCAAATTGTACTGCGGTAGAAACAATTGAAAAGAGAATCATGGATAGTCAAAATACTTAAGAGTTTTAGTGCAAAAAATATAATTTAAAGAATAATTTTATAAAAATTTTAAGTTGTATTAGGCACTTACTTATAAAGTTTACTGTAATAAATTTAAATATAGTATACATTTGAAATTTTCACAAATTTAAATTGTAAATCAATTTGAGTTGAGTTAATATAAAAGTATAATTATATGACTATGATTTTATTGGGAGGGATTTTAGTGGAAGATTTAAAAAAATTAGAAAAGAAATATGAATTGGTCTGGGATAAATACGGAAAGGAAGACCTTGATAAGGCATTCGAATTATCAGATAGATATATAGATTTTATGTCAAAGTGTAAAACTGAAAGAGAATGTGTTACTGAATTCATAGAAATGGCAGAAAAAGACGGATATTTAGATATAAATCAGTGCATAGCTGAAGGAAGAAAGCTTAAAGCTGGAGATAAAGTTTATGCAAATTGCATGGGAAAAACTCTTGCATTATTCTTAATAGGAACAGAACCTATAGAAAAAGGTTTTAAAATATTAGGAGCACATGTTGACTCACCAAGACTTGATCTAAAGCAAAATCCATTATATGAAGATTCAGATTTTGCAATGCTTAAAACTCATTACTATGGAGGAATTAAAAAATATCAGTGGGTTACTATACCTCTAGCAATTCATGGTGTTGTGATTAAAAAAGATGGAAGTGTAGTAAACATAGTTATAGGTGAAGATGATAGGGAGCCAGTAGTAGGAATATCAGATTTATTAGTTCACTTATCTGCAGATCAAATGGCTAAGACATTAGCTAAAGGAATCGAAGGCGAAAGTTTAAATGTATGTGTTGGATCTATACCAGTAGAAGATAAAGAAGCTAAAAATAGAGTTAAACTTAACATATTAAGACTTCTTAATGAAAAATACGGAATTACAGAGGAAGACTTTGTATCAGCAGAGCTAGAGGTTGTTCCAGCAGGAAGAGCTAGAAGTTATGGTTTAGATAGCTCAATGGTTATGGCCTATGGTCATGACGATAGAATATGTGCATATACTTCTTTTGAAGCAATGATGAAAATTAAGAATACAGATAAAACTTGTATCACATTACTTGTAGATAAAGAAGAGGTTGGAAGTCAAGGTGCTACAGGAATGCAGTCAAGATTCTTTGAAAACACTGTAGCAGAACTTGTAAACCTTGTTGAAGATTATAGTGAACTTAAAGTTAGAAGAGCACTTGCAAATTCTAAAATGCTTTCTTCAGACGTAAGTGCAGCTTTTGATCCAAATTATCCATCAGTAAGTGAAAAGCAAAATAACGCATTCTTCGGTAAAGGTGTGGTATTCAATAAATATACTGGAGCAAGAGGAAAAGGTGGATGTAATGATGCAAATCCAGAATTTATTGCTCAATTAAGAAGAGTAATGGATAAGCATAATGTTTATTGGCAAACATCAGAACTTGGAAAAGTTGACCAAGGCGGCGGTGGTACTATAGCATACATTCTTGCTGAATATGGAATGGAAGTTATAGATTCAGGTGTAGCTCTACACAATATGCACGCGCCATGGGAAATTGCAAGTAAAGCAGACATATATGAAACTTGCAGAGCTTATGAGGCATTTTTATTAGATATCTAATTTTAATATTTATATAAACAGAGTTCTTTGCTTCAGAGGGAGTTTTTACACTCCCTCTGAAAGTTACTAACAGAATTCTTAGTATCAGTATTTTCGATACTTAGAATTCGTTGTCCTTTAGGGGAAATCGTTATCCAGGGACGTAACAGCTTTTTACGACTACTTTGAAGAAGAGGGTAGTATTAGAGCTGGTAGTCATCGGATAAAACATAAAAGGTAGAAGAAATATTCTTCTGCCTTTTATATTTTCATTTATTGCTAACTATTCTTCTGTAAAGTATTTACAAATGCCATATAAGTTATAGGAAATTGGCACTTCAGTAATATTTAAGTAATCAACTTCATATTTACCATCCCAATCATAGATAGATATATATTTTTCGTTAAATATAGTTATGCCATATTTTTTATTTGGGAATTCAATATATACTTTATATTTATAAGATTCAGGTAAATCATTAGGTTTTTTTATGAAATAGCTTTCATCTAAGGAATTTAAAAAACTAACAATATCTTTAGATTCTGTAGAAGGAAAATCAAATTCTTTAAAAAATTCTTTATAAAATACAGAAATACGTGTTGGCTCTGATTTATTAAGATTGGTTACTAGTTCTTGAGTATAATAATCAAGATATGTTTTTTCTTTATTTAGTGATGACTTTACCTTTGTACAGCCAGTGGTTATTGTTATTATAATAATAAATAAAATTAAAAATTTCTTTTTCAAAATATCAACCCCTCTATTCCTTATAAATTATGAAAGATAAGGTGTAATTATTACTACTAATAAGAAAAAATACTAGGTATAATATGTATAAATAAAAATGCAATATTTGTATTATAAATATTTACCATTTAATTATAAAAATCATGTTTATTATTAATAATAGTATAAAAGGAGGAAGGTTATGATAATTATTGATAGGTTTGAAGAAGAGTACGCTGTATGTGAAAAGGAAGATATGGAAATGGTAAATATACCAATTATGTATTTACCAAAGGGCATTAAAGAGGGAGATTGTATAGATTTAGTTAATGGTAAATACATTATTAATAATAAAGAGACGGAAAAACTTAAGAAACAAATTGAAAAACTTACAGATAATATGTGGATATAATAGTGTTAATTTAATCAAAAAGATATGTTAAGCATATCTTTTTTTATGGAAAACAATATACTTTATACATATATACACTAAGAAAATAAAATTATAGAATATATTTTAACACTTGGCATTTGAGTCTTAGTTAGAATTGACAATTATACTATTCGGCTATACAATTGAGTTGTTAAAACTTTATCAAATTGATATTGTTAAATAGTTTACATTATTTATTTTATGATAGGGGATAGATTTTCCATGGGTATACTGAAATTTAAAAAAGCTAATTGTAAGAACTGTTATAAATGCATTAGAAATTGTCCTGTTAAAGCTATAGAGGTAAAAAATCATCAAGCCCAGATTATTGAAAGAGATTGTATTTTATGTGGTAATTGTATGGTTGTTTGCCCTCAGAATGCCAAAGAAATTCGTAATGATGTATTAACTATAAAGAATTTGATCAGGGAGGGCAAACAGGTCATTGCTAGTATAGCGCCTTCTTATATTTCAAATTACAACGTTACTCAGTTTTCACAATTTGCTAATGTGCTAAGAAAGCTTGGATTTAGTAATGCTTTTGAAACGGCAGAAGGAGCATACATAGTCAAAAGTGAATATGAAAATTTGATTAAAAATCATTGGAAAAATGTAATTATATCTTCATGTTGTCCTACGGTTGTTAAATTAGTTCAGAAGCATTATCCAGAAGCGGTAAAGTATTTAGCACCTGTAATTTCACCAGTGCAAGCTCATAGTAAGTTATTGAAAAGTAATATAGAGGATGCTATTGTTGTGTTTATTGGTCCATGCATATCTAAAAAAGAAGAATGTGGAAGTGGAGAAGAATACAATGATATAACCATTACCTTTGAAGAATTAGATATTTGGATAAATGAAGAAGGATTAAAATTTGAAGATAATATAAACATAGATAAAAACACTTATGTTTCAAGATTATTCCCCATAACTGGAGGAATTTTGAATACAATGAATAAAAATTCTGAGTATAGATATATTGCTATTGATGGTCTAGATAATTGCATAGAAACCCTAAAAGAAATAATTAATAATAATCTAGATAATTGTTTTATTGAAATGAGTGCGTGTAGTGGTAGTTGTATAAATGGACCAGCATCATCTCATAACAAAGCCTTACGGATATCTTCAATGAATAAGGTAGAAAGTATAGCATTGAATGAATGTAATCCTACTGATTTTGATTTGAAATATAATATTGATACAAGTAGAAGAATTACAGATGAACAAGTAGTTGTTCAATCTCCTAGTGATAGGGAGATTAGCAGTATATTAAGAAAAATGGGGAAAAACAGTATTGAGGATGAATTGAACTGTGGAACTTGTGGGTATTCAACTTGTAGAGAAAAAGCAATAGCAGTAATTTTAGGAAAAGCAGAAATAAGTATGTGTTTACCCTATATGAAGGAAAAAGCAGAATCTTTTTCTGATAAGATTATAAGTGTTACACCTAATGCTATTCTTACTGTAGATACTAATTTAAAAGTTCAACAGATTAATAAATCAGCTTGTGACATATTTGAAATTCAAAATTCCAGAGATATTATTGGTTTTTCAGTATCTAGAATTTTGGATGAATTTGATTTTATAAAGGTAATTAGCAAAGAAGAGAATGTAGCAAATGAAAATGTTTACTTACCTGAATACGGTAAGTTTGTTAAACAGAATTTTATATATGATAAAAATAGCGGAATTGTTATTTGTATAATGAAGGATATAACTAAACTAAAACTAAAAAGAGAGAAATTGATTAAAGAAAAGACACTTAGAGCAGAGATAACTGATAAAATTGTTGAAAAGCATATGTGTATTGTACATGAGATTGCATCATTACTTGGAGAAACAGCCGCTGAAACTCAAGTAGCACTTACAGACCTTAAAGAAGCAATACTTATGGAGGAAGAGGATTATGACTAATTTGTTTTTGGAAAGCGGATTTGCAAGCTTTAACAAACATGGTGAATCTATCTCTGGAGATTTTTATACTACAATAAAAGGTAAAGATAAGACCACATTTGTATTGTCTGATGGGTTGGGAAGTGGTATTAAGGCTAATATACTAGCAACTTTAACATCAAAGATATTAGGCACCATGATGGCTAGTAATATGTCTATAGAGGAAAGCGTATATACAATAGCTAAAAGTTTACCAGTTTGCAAGGTTAGAAATATGGCATATTCAACTTTTACTATACTTCAAATTTATCAACGAGGTGATGCATATTTAGCACAATTTGATAATCCGTCGGTAATTTTAATTAGAGAAGGGAAAAACGTTGTATATGATTCAATGTGCAAAGTTATATATGAAAAAGAAATACATGAAAGCAATATTAAGCTTTATATAGGAGATATGATAATACTTTTAACTGATGGAGTTACAAGTGCTGGTCTCGGGAGAACTACAAAAAATGGGTGGAGAAGAGAAAGTGTTATAGAATATGTTCAGAGATGGTACACTCCAGAAATGTCACCACAAAGGATGGCAGCAACCATAGCAAATGCATCTATGGATTTATATTTAAATTCCCCAGATGATGACATAACCGTTGCTGTGTTTAAAATCTGTGAGAGAAAAGTAGTAAATCTTATGATAGGTCCACCAGAGCATAAAGAAGATGATAATAAGGTATTAAAACTTTTTTTTTCAAGAAAGGGTAAGAAGATAATTTGTGGAGGAACTACGGCTAAGATAGCAAGTAGATATTTAAATAAACCTATTGTAATAAACAATAATACATGCAATGAGGAAATACCGTCAACTGCGTGTATTGAAGGAGTAGATTTAGTTACGGAAGGAGTTATAACTTTGGATAAAGTTTTAAAAATTGCTAAACAATATAGTGTTACATCAAATATATCCTTAGATTTAAGGAATAAAATAGATGGAGCTTCCATGATAGCCAAAATTTTATTTGAAGAATCAACTGATATAAATTTTTTTATAGGGAATGCAATAAATCCTGTTCATGATGATTCCAATAGTCATATTAGTTATACTATAAAATTAGGAATAATAAGAGAATTAGAAAAGATACTTAGTAATATGGGTAAAAATGTTAAAGTGAGTATGTGTTAAAAAAGAGTTTAAAAGAAGAAAATTTGCAAAACCCTAATCATAGTTTTTTTATGATTAGGGTTTTACCAGTATAGTTAAATCATATTTTGAAACATTTGAAGTATATTTAATAATCCATAGCCCCATTGAGGATTAGGATATATATCACCAAGACGTTGTACAGCGCCTCTTGCAATATAGGTTTTTATACTTTGAGAATACATGTAGGGATCATTAAGTCTAGTAAATCCCCATTCAAATAACATGGCACAAGCACCAGCAACAACAGAAGCAGCTACACAGGTGCCATTAACTGTTGCAATTTCGTTGTTAGGAGCTACGGCTATAGCATTTACACCACCAGCTGCTATATCAACGTAATTAAATTTAAGGTCGTTAAAACCTGCACCAGAGTAGTTTAGAAGATAATTATTGTTTTGATTATAAGCTGCAACAGAGATTACATAAGGGGAATTGCTTGGATTAGTAGATGTTCCAAAGGGATCTGCATGACTAAAGTGAGTACCACCAACAGTTAAGCCTTCTTCTGGAATCCAAGCATTAAAGTTACCTTTTAATACAGTATTTGTAATCAATCTAAGTTTCCATATGCCCGATTGTATGTCATAAAATCTAATTCGAATTAATTCATCACCAGTAATATCTTCAGGTAAATAGTAATTGACCTTAACTGAAGTCCTTTCGAATATATAATCATAATATTCTGTACTATTAATTACGGCCCCAATAACACCAGTGCTTTCACCAGAGGGAGATATAATTTCTACTGACATGATGTTAGGTGAATCTACCCAAATATCCATCCATAAACTATTTTGCTCTGGAGATACATCAACTTCTACTATATGAAGTTCCCCAGGTTCGGATAATATTCCAGAAGCATGGCATCCTTTATCTCTTTGATTCCCAGTTGGAACAACAACTACAAGTCCACTATTTTGGCTTAAAGACTCTATATACTGCTCTAAGATTCCAGTTCCATAATGGTTACCTAAATTTGTACCAAGAGGAAAAAGGATGACCATTGGTTTAGATGAAGTTAAAGAATATCTATATAAAAATTCTAAGGCTGCAAAAATAGTAGTTATATTATAAAGGGGAACTTTAACATTAAATTGTGATTTATAGGAAAAATCTTCGATTAGTTTTACAATTACAAAATCGCAATTTGGGACTACACCCTTTAACTGAGGATTTTTACCAGTGGCTCCAATTATCCCAGCCATATTTGTACCATGACCAATTTCATCTATGGTTGGTACTATATCATAGGGGGATTTGCCTTCTCTAGCTGCTTGTATAGCAGATTGAATATCATCTTTTTCATATACAGTACCGTATGGAATAAAGTAATCTAAAGTTTTGCCATTAGAAGGTATTGTTTGATCCCAAATACATTCTATTCTAGTTTCTCCATTATCCCTCATAAATTCTTCGCTTAAGTAATCTATACCTGTATCAAGAATTGCTATATTTACACCACTGCCATTTAAAGTTAAAGGTAGGTCTAGCTGTAAGAAACCTACTTGAGAGGCCTCTGTAGGGGTAATCTGTTGAAGGGTATACATTTCAACTGGTTTTACATATACAATGGATGGATATTCAGGGTCACCAACAGATATTTCTACGTTTTTAGGCAGAGATATGATTGCATACCTATCATTAATTATAGTTAAATAGTGACTCGGCTCTTGAGTGATATCTTGTTGAATATTTCCTTGATACTGAACAATATAATGATCGTAATTTATATCATAAAAAATGCTATCTGGAACATCTAAATGTCGCTTCATATAAAATCACCTACAATACATTTTGGAATTCTTATAAACATATTATTAGTAGTATATACAATATAATCATCACTTTTATTATATTCATCGCAAGTGTTCGCTCTGTTAAGAGATATATTTGTAGAATAAGATCTACTTATAAAGTTAAAAACACCTAATAGGTCTAAATATCCATATCCTAATTCCTGATTAGGAAAACGGTAATAACTGCTCCTAGCTGCACCATGCATTAGATAGCTTCTAATTTTTTGAGAATACATAGTTTGATCATTACCATTAATAATTCCCCATTCTAATAATATTGCACAGGCTCCTGCAACTATAGCAGTTGCAGCAGAACTACCAGACATGGTGGTAGTGCCACCAGTAACTTTTGTAGTTAAAATATTTATGCCTAAAGTAGCTATATCAGGATTGATTAGGTTGTTGGTATTGAAACCTCTTCCAGAAGTGGAGATTAAAGCATTATCTTCACCATAATAAGAAACAGTAACAATATTAACAGCTGTGGATGGTTCGGTTAGTGTGTTTAATGGGTTAGGTTGAAGAAATTCGGTACCGCTAGGTAAAGTACTATGGGGTTGTAGCCAAATATCATATCGCCCATCAATTAAATATTCTCCTATTAGTCTAAAGGTCCATATGCCAGGTTTTATGTCATAAAATTCTACATGGATAACTTCATGGCCAGTAAAATGTTCAGGATTAAAATATAGGACTCTTGATCTAGTGTTTAGAAATACAAATTTAGTATTCTGTTCATTAACATCTTTAGATTTTAATAGGCTAGAGCTTTCACCAGTAGGAGATACTATGACCAAAGAAGCTCTGTTTGGCTTTTTAACCCATATGTTAAATGTGAAAAATCTCATTTCTTTTGTTATTCTAAGCTCTAGGGATGAGGGGTCAGTTTTATTTTTAATATAACCAGTAGCATGGGTTTGAGCAGCTCCTTCATTTCCGACGCCTGAGACTAAACATATTCCTCTAATAGTACCTATAGAGGATACATATCTAGAAATCAAGCTAGTTCCATCGTGGCTACTTTCTGTAGAACCTAAGCCTAAATATATTACCATAGGTCTTTTAAGTTCAACAGCAACATTTTTTAAATATTCGATTCCAGATACGATTTCACTGGCATTATATACTGGGGTATACTCTACACCATTTTCTAATAGGGCTTTTCTAAAATTAGTAGATTCAAAGAGCTTTACGATTACAAAGTCACTGTCATTAGCTATACCTCTTATGTCAGAGTTATTACCTCTGGCACCTATAATACCTGCAACCTGTGTACCATGTCCAATAGTATCTTTAGATGGTACAATGGTATAAGGGTCTTCGTTGTTTCTATAAGCTTTAATTGCTGCATTAATCTGATCATTAGAATAAGTAGTACCCATATAGGTGCTAGAACTATTGTTTGAGATAGTTTGATCCCATAGGCTAATTATTCTTGAGGTATCATCTTCTCTAATGAATTCTTGATTAAGATAATCTATACCTGTATCTACAACACCTATTAGAACTCCTCTGCCAGTTAAGTTCAAATAAGGATTTATTAATATGGAATTTATGTTACCCACAGAAGGAGGGGAAGTAGATTTTGAAGTTTCACCTAATACAAACATTTTTCTAAAGTCGAAAAAAATAATTTGGGGAACTTCTTTTAACAATCTATTCATTTCTAAATGGGACACTGCTACTACAGCTAGATTATCTGTAATTACATCACCACAAGCATAGGATATTTTATCTATTTGCTCTTTAAACTCATCTTTATTTTTATATTGAACAAGAAAATTAGATACATTTTCATCGTAATATAAACTACAATCTCTTGAATTAATCATAGATACTCCAAATAATAATACTTTATAATATTATTATATTTCAGTTTAAATATTTCATGATATTATTTGCTAAAATAAGTTTATAATATAAAAAAAACCGCTTGATTAATCAAGCGGTTTTTTACTGGTGCCGGTGACCGGGGTCGAACCGGTACGGTGTTGCCACCACGGGATTTTGAGTCCCGCACGTCTGCCAATTCCATCACACCGGCTAGTACATTTAGTATTTTACCACAATATCCTAAGGATTACAATAGTATTTTTATCTTAGATAAGGATAGTGTAGAAGTTAATACTTAAGTATTGAAAAATAGGTACTTGATTAATATAATAAAACTGTAAGTAATTAAATCAGAGGGGAGACATGATAATGAAGAGGATCTTGGAAAATATAATTGAAGATTGTAGAAAATGGACAAGTAAAGGTGAAGTGGCTTCATATATACCAGAACTAGCAAAAGCTAATCCTGAAGCTTTAGGTATTTGGGTTACCAATTTAGGTGGTGAAGAATATTTTGCAGGTGATTGGGATATTAAATTCACAATACAAAGTATGTCTAAAGTAATAACCCTAATGTTAGCAATCTTAGATAATGGTACAGAATACGTTTTCACTAAAGTGGGGATGGAGCCTACAGATTCAGGGTTTAATTCCATAACTAACTTGGAAACTCACGAACAAAAACAACCATTAAATCCTATGATAAACGCAGGAGCTATTGCAACAGTGTCTTTAATTAATGGAGAAACAGCTGATGAAAAAATAAATAGAATACTTAATTTTACTAGAAAAATAACTGGAAATGATGAGATAGGTATAAATTACAATGTGTATGAGAGTGAAAAGAAAACAGGAAATAGAAACAGAGCATTAGCTTATTACATGAAGGGTAATGGTATAATAGAAGGGGATGTAGAGGAAATTTTAGATGTCTACTTTAAAGCTTGTTCTATGGAGATAACTTGCAAAGATATAGCTAGGATAGGAGCTATGCTTGCCAATGATGGAGTTCTTATAAATAATGAAAGAGTTATATCCAGAGAGGCATGTAGAATAGTTAAAACCATAATGGTTACTTGTGGTATGTATGATGCATCTGGAAAGTTTGCTGTACATATAGGAATTCCAGCAAAGAGTGGAGTAGGTGGAGGAATAATGGCTGCAGTACCTAGAAGGATGGGAATTGGAGTTGTAGGTCCTGCTCTTGATGCTCAGGGAAATAGCATAGGTGGAATCAAGATTCTAGAAAAATTATCCCATGAATTAGATTTAAGCATATTTTAGAAGTTGAAAACAATGTAAGGATAAAAATACATCTATTGCAGAAATGACTTTTGTTGGTTCACTTTTAATTATTGCATTAGCCTTAAATATGATAAAGATATCAAAATTTAAAGTTATGAATTATTTACCAGCAATTTTTTTACCAGTTATTATTTATTTGTTTATATAAATATTTAGTGGTGTTTAGAAATATATTTTTGCAGTTAATAAACCTTCTAAGATATAGATTAAATCAATATCTTAGAAGGTTTATTAAATTTTATTCTATTAAATAAAATTTACATTATACTTATAATATAGATGAATGAAAATTCATATTTTTAAATTACTAGTTTTGTTGTTAATACCATGAAGTAATGTTATAATCATTTATCAAAAGAATCATGTTTATTTACTTGACTTTAGTCCCCAAAAAGTAAAGAATAATATAGGGGATAATAAGAAAAAATGAAGGAATTCAATAAAAGTGATTAAATAATTTGAATGGATGTGATTAAAATTAATAGAGAAAGTTTAGCTGTTTTAGATGGAAATAGCTTACTATATAGAGCATTTTATGCTATACCAGAACTTACAACAAAAGAAGGCGTTTATACTAATGGAGTATATGGGTTTTTAAATATGCTTCTTAAAATTAAAGAAGATATAAATCCAGATTATATTGTAGCTGCCTTTGACAAATCTTCTAATACATTTAGACATAAGGAATATGAAGATTATAAAGCAGGAAGGAAGAAAACACCTCCAGAGCTTTCCATGCAATTTCCTATAATAAGAGAAATATTATCCAAGATGGGAATAAGCGTATTTGAGTTAGAAGGATATGAAGCAGATGATTTAATAGGTACTATATCTGTTTTAGCAGAAGATGAAGGTATGGAAGTTTATGTGGTAACAGGAGATAAAGATGCTCTTCAACTAGCCACAGATAACGTTAATATAGTTATAAATAAAAAAGGAATTACAGAAAAAGAGATATATAATAAAGACAGATTTATTGAAGATTTTGGGGTAACACCTACTCAATATATAGATGTGAAGGGCCTAATGGGAGATAAATCAGATAATATTCCAGGAGTTCCGGGGATAGGTGAGAAGACTGCATTTAAGTTAATTAAGGAATATGGTAGCATAGAAGATGTTTTGATGAATATATCTAATATCAGTGGTAAAAAACTCAAAGAGTCACTTCAAGAGTATAGTGAACAAGCAATTTTTAGTAAGAAGTTAGCTACAATTATTACTAAAGTTCCTGTAGAAATACCTATGGAGCAGTTAAGAACTAAAGGAAACTTTAACAATAGTGAAGTTAGAGATATGTGTCTAAGATTGCAATTTAAATCTCTTCTTAATAAATTTGAAAATCTTTCACAAGATAGTTCTGAAACTCCAGAAAATCAAAGATTAGAAGTTGTTGATTATAAAGTTATTAATGAAATTAAAGATTTGAATGATGTTATACCTAATATAAAAAATAGGGCTTTTGTAAAATTATATGTGGAGGATACAAGTAATTTTGCCAAAATTATGGTGAAGACCATAGGCATATTGTCAGAAGGTCAGGTGTATCTACTTTATTGTGATAAATTGCTAGAAGAAGATAGAGAAGGCTTTATAAATGCAATGAAGATAATTTTTCATAATTCTAGCCTTGAAAAAATTACCCATGGTATTAAATATGGATATACTGCTTTTTTAAAGCTTGGTATTGATTTAGACCTAGTAAATTTTGATGTGGAAATAGCAGCTTACTTATTAGATTCATCAAAATCAGAGTATTCCATAAAAACACTTTACGAAGAAAGGCTAGGAAAGACATTTGACGGAGATGAAGACTCCCTTAAAGCTAATGAAATTGTAGCTCTTGAGAAAATATATACAATCTTAAAAGAGGAAATTAAAAAAGAAGATATGGAAGAACTACTGTTTAAAGTAGAGCAACCTCTTACTAAGGTTATATCATATATGGAATATGAAGGGTTTAATATCAATAGAAAAGAATTGGAGAATCTAGGAACTAAATTTAGTGGAGAGATTGATACTCTTACAAAAGAAGTATACCATTTGGCAGGGGAAGAATTTAATATAAATTCTCCTAAGCAACTTGGGAAAATATTATTTGAAAAACTAGACCTACCAGTAATAAAGAAAACTAAAACAGGTTACTCCACCAATGCGGAAGTATTGGATGCGTTAAAGGATAAACATGAGATAATAAATAAAATTTTATATTTTAGACAAATTACAAAACTATACTCTACCTATATAGAGGGACTTAAAAATGTAATAGATGAAGATGGAAGGATACATTCCAACTTTACTCAAACTGTAACTACTACTGGCAGATTATCTAGTACAGAACCTAATCTTCAGAATATACCAATCAAAAATGAGAATGGAAGATCAATAAGAAAGGTTTTCATACCACACAATAAAGATTCAGTAATTTTGTCAGCGGATTATTCACAAATTGAACTTAGAGTTCTTGCACATATTTCTGAAGATGAAAATATGATAAAAGCTTTTAGAAATAGTTTAGATATTCATACTTCTACAGCATCAGAAGTATTCAATGTGCCAATTGAAAATGTAACTAAGACAATGAGAAGTAATGCAAAGGCTGTTAACTTTGGAATTGTTTACGGAATAGGTGATTTCAGCTTGGCTCAAGATTTAGGGATAACACGAGGAGAGGCTAAAAAGTATATTGATACATACCTTGAGAGATATGGGAATGTACAAAAGTATATGGATAGAGTAATTGAAGAAGCTGAAGAAAATTCTTATGTAACAACACTTCTTCATAGAAAAAGATATATTCCAGAGGTAAAATCCTCTAATAAAATTGTAAAAGCGTTAGGAAAAAGATTAGCTATGAATGCACCTATTCAGGGTAGTGCAGCAGACATTATAAAGATTGCCATGGTGAATGTTGCTAGTGAGCTTAAATCAAAACAACTTAGGAGTAGATTAATTTTACAAGTTCATGATGAACTTATACTTAATGTATATAAGGATGAACTTGATTTAGTAAAGGATATAGTTAAGAAGGAAATGGAGAATGTACTAGATCTTAAAGTTCCCCTAAATGTAGATATTTCTATAGGAGACACTTGGTATGAAGCAAAATAATATATTAAAAGTAGGTTTAACAGGGGGCATTGGATGTGGAAAGAGTACCATAAGTATGATTTTTAGGGAAAATAATATTCCTGTTATTGATGCAGATGAAATTTCTAGAAAAGTACTTGTGAATCATCCTAATATTTTATTAGAAATAAGAAGAGCTTTTGGTGATGAATATTTTGATGAAAATGGTGAGTTTCTAAGGCGTAAAATGGGAAATCTAATATTTTCTGATAAAAGTAAAAAAGCTCAATATGAAAATATAATAATGCCTCATATTTTTCATGATATATTTAGTGAAATAAATAAATATAATGATATAGGAGAAGAAATGTGCATAGTAGATGCACCTACATTAATAGAAAGTAAACTTCATACTTATATGGATAAGATAATAGTTGTTATTGCCAGTGAAGAAATACAGTTAGAGAGAGTTATGAGACGAGATAATTTTTCAATGGAAGAAGCAACTATAAGAATAAATAATCAAATGAGTACAAAAGAAAAATGTAAGTTTGCAGACTTTATCATTGATAATAGTGGAAATCTGCAAGAATCTAGGATTAAAGTGATGAAAGTAATAAGCAAGCTTAAATAGATTAGGGGGAAAAATGACTTATAAATCTAATAGAAGGACCAGGAAGAGTATATTGATAATAGTTATAGCTGTAATTATTATTGCTAATTTTAAAGTTATACTAAAAAGCTTTTTTCCGTTAGAGTATGAAAAAAGTATTATTGAATATAGTGAGATGTACAATGTAGATCCTAATTTAGTAGCAGCAGTAATTAATACAGAAAGTAAATTTGTAGTAGATGCAAGCTCATCAAAGGGAGCAATAGGATTAATGCAGATAATGCCAGATACGGGAAAGTGGATTGCAGAAAAACTAGAATTAAGTAACTTTAATGAAGAAATAATAGCAGATCCTGAGGTTAATATAAGAATGGGAACTTGGTATTTGAAAAAATTGAGTGAGGATTTTAACGGGGACTATATTCTTGTATTAGCGGCTTACAATGGTGGTCCTGGAAATGTTACTAAGTGGCTTGAGGATGAGAAATATTCTAGCGATGGAGAAAACCTTCATAAGATTCCATTTAAGGAAACTAAAAGTTATGTTCAAAAGGTTAAATTTAATCATAGAATATATAAATATCTATACAATTTAGGTCAAAAGGCAGAGTAAAACATATGTTGCAATAATTATAGTAGTAAACCCAATTTAGTTTATTATAAATTAAATTGGGTTTATTTATTAAATTGCTTTAAACTAAGTTGATTTTAGTTGTTGAATCTAGTAATAGATGATGATATAATAATTAAGTAAAATTATATTATTATGCAGATGTGGTGGAACGGCAGACACGCTATCTTGAGGGGGTAGTGAGAGAATTCTCGTGCGGGTTCAAATCCCGCCATCTGCACCAATAAAACAATGGAAAGGAGTTCGATTCTTTTCATTGTTTTTTATTTATTTTTAATACTTTATAAGAGTGTATGATAATTTAATTCTTATCTATTTAAATATCAAATAGTATCATTATATATTTAAATATGTAAACGTTATTCGAAATTGTTGAAAAATTCACAAAATAACCTTATAATGAACATAAGGTAGTAAACTGTAACATCATGGGGAGGATATTATGGATAATTTACTAGAGATAGTTAAGAGTATCAATGGAGTTCTTTGGGACTATGCATTAATTTTTTTACTATGTGGAACTGGAATTTATTTTACTTTTAAGTTAAAGTTTGTTCAGGTTATAAAATTTGGAGAAAGCTTTAAACTTGTTTTTGGAAAAATAAAATTTGGTAAAAAAGCAGGGGCAGATGGAATGTCTTCATTCCAAGCACTTGCAACGTCTATAGCTGCACAGGTTGGTACTGGAAACTTAGCAGGAGCTGCTACAGCTATTGTAATGGGGGGACCTGGAGCAATTTTTTGGATGTGGATTAGTGCCTTCTTTGGAATGGGGACCATATTTGCTGAAGCAACTTTAGCGCAGCAGTACAAGACTGTAGTTAATGGACAAGTTACTGGGGGTCCAGCTTATTACATTAAAAATGGATTGAAAAACAAAAAAATAGCAAAGGTAATGTCTATATTTTTCTCAATAACTATTATACTTGCTCTCGGTTTTATTGGAAATATGGTACAAGCAAACTCCATAGGAAGTGCATTTAGTGAGTCATTTGGAATTGATGCTAGAATTGTGGGTGTGGTAGTTGCTATACTGGCTGGTATCATTTTCATAGGCGGAGTTTCTCGTATAGCATCCTTTACAGAAAAAATTGTTCCAGTAATGGCACTATTATATATTATAGGTAGTTTATTTATAATAGTAATGAACTATGCAAATATATTACCTGCTTTAAAAATGATTATAGTTGGAGCATTTAATCCTCAAGCTATAGCTGGTGGAGTTGTAGGAGTAACTATTAAACAAGCAGTTAGATATGGTGTTGCTAGGGGATTATTTTCAAATGAAGCAGGTATGGGTTCAACTCCACATGCTCATGCAGTTGCAAAGGTTAATCATCCGTCAGAACAAGGGTTAGTAGCTATGATGGGAGTATTTATAGATACCTTTATTATATTAACTTTAACAGCTCTTGTAATATTGACTACTGGAGCTTTAAATAGTGGAGAAACAGGAATTATATTGACTCAAAAGGCGTTTGCTGCTGGTATGGGAGGAGAGGTTGGAGGAATATTTATTTCAGTATCTTTATTCTTCTTTGCTTTCTCTACAATTATAGGATGGTATTTCTTTGGAGAAGCTAATATAAAATTTTTATTTGGTGAAAAAGGAACAACTCCTTATAGAATATTAGTTATGATATTTATATTCCTAGGTTCTTGTATGAAAGTTGATTTAGTTTGGGAGATTGCAGATACTTTTAATGGATTAATGGTATTACCTAATTTACTTGCTCTTTTAGCATTATCTGCAGGGGTTAAGAAATGTTTAGATGATTACAATGAAAAGAAAAGAAAAAACTTACTATAATTAATAATTTAGTATAATGTTTATTAATTTTTTTAATTAATTATAATATTAGATTACTATATCAAATATGCAGATTATTACCTTAATTACTTTTAACAGAGATAATAGCCTTCCAGAGTTAAAGATTTTATTCTGGAAGGCTTTATGTTATATTTAATATATTATAAAATGAAATTTAGCTTTAAATGATATGATAAGTATTTATTGAAGGATGATGTGAATGGAAAGAGAATATAATATCTCATTATTTGATTTAGAAGAAACAAAAGAAAAAAATAATAATATAGATTTAAATAGTAATGAACCTTTAGCACAAAGACTTAAACCTAGTAATTTAGATGAATTTGTAGGGCAAGACCATATATTAGCCAAGGATAAACTATTATATAGAAGCATTAAAGGTGATAGAATTACATCTTTAATATTTTATGGACCTCCTGGAGTTGGAAAAACAAGTCTAGCAAAAATTATTGCTAAAACTACAAAGTGTAACTATGTTGAGTTAAATGCAGTAACTTCTGGAATTAAAGATATAAAGAATGTAATAGATGAAGCAACGAGAGAAATTTCTATGAGTGGAAAGAAAACTATACTTTTCATAGACGAAATACATAGGTTTAATAAAACCCAACAAGATAGTTTATTACCTCATGTAGAAAAGGGAATAGTAACCTTAGTTGGTGCTACAACAGAAAACCCCTTTTTCGAAGTTAATAAAGCACTTTTATCTAGATCAATGATTTTTAAATTAGAGCTATTATCAAAAGAAAATATAGTGTCATTATTAAATAGAGCACTTAAAGACAGAAAGTTGGGCTATGGAAGTATTAATATAAAGTTATATAAAGAAGCAGAAGAGTTTATATGTGATAATGCTGTCGGTGATGGAAGAAGAGCATTAAATGCTTTAGAATTGGCTGTTTTAACTACTAATAAAAGAGAAGATGGTATAATACATATAACTCTAGATGTAGTAGAAGAGTGTATGCAAAAAAAACAAGTTACTTATGATAAAAGTGGAGATTATCATTATGATATAATATCTGCCTTTATAAAGAGTATTAGAGGAAGTGATCCTGATGCTTCAGTGCATTATCTTGCTCGAATGCTATCAGGTGGTGAAGATCCTGAATTCATAGCTAGAAGACTTGTAATATCAGCATCAGAAGATATAGGCAATGCAGATCCATATGCGCTTTTAATAGCTAATGCGGCTCTAAATGCAGTGAAGTTTATAGGAATGCCAGAAGCTAGAATACCTCTAGCTCAGGCAACTATATATTTAGCTGGAGCACCTAAAAGCAATGCATCTTATAATGCTATTAATTTAGCTCTTGAAGACATAGAAAAGGAAGAGGTAGGTAGAGTTCCTTTACATCTGCGAGGTAATAATTATAGTGGATCTAATATTTTAAATGAAGGATCAAGATATAAGTATCCTCATGATTATGAAAATCATTATGTTAGACAGCAATATATGCCTAAGGAGTTACTTAAGAAAAAATATTATACTCCAACATCAATGGGGTATGAAAAACGTATAAAGGATAGATTAGATACCTTAAAAAAATAAAATTTAAAACATAAATAATTTTTTGTATTATGCACATCTTATAAATAGTTAATATATTTTTAAAATAAAGTGGAGTTAAGAGCTAAAAATGTATAACTTAAAATTTATATATTTTTACTAAAGAATTAAAAATAGTTGGAGGTTATAAGATGAGCAATAATAAGTGTATAAAAGTTTCAGGGGAAGATGGAAGAATAGTAGAATTAGAATTTATTGATGTGGTTAATGTAGGTAAAAATGAATATGTAATTGCAGGTCCCAAGGATTCAGATGAAGCTTGTGCATATAAGGTTGTAAGTAGAGAAAATGGTATGGTTGAATATGCTTCTATAGGAGCAGGTAAAGAGTTCAATCAAGTTTTGACTGCCTATAATGCAAAAAATGATTAACCATCCTTTGTCTTAATTAATTTGTATTATATAAGAAAGGAAGGTGAAATAACATGAGTAAATCGAAAAAGAAAAATAAAAAGAATAATCAAATTAAACCATCACAAAAGAGTACTATAGATCAAGTGCAAATTTTAAATAGAGATGTGCAGGATGCCCACCATATTGAAAGTGCTACTTTAATAAATGGATTATTTGGTGTAGAAATAAAAGATAATCTCATAGACCCAGATACTAGATTTTATATTTAAAATTTATGTAAAAATAATATATACATGTCTACTAATAAATAGTATAAATTAGATAGTAATACGATTAAGTTTTATATTTTTAATATGGCATTGTTTTATAGGTTTATATGCTATATAATGAAATAAGATTTATTTGAAAGAATTTAGGAGGACATGAAAATGGAAGAAATGAATATAATAACACTTACTGACTCAGAAACAATGGAAAAGGTAGAATTAGAAATAGTTGAAGATTTAACTATTGATGGAGAACACTATGTTATTTTAGCACCACTTGACGAAGAAGATGAAGCTTATGTATATAAGGTAATTGGAGAAGGTGCTACAGCTTCATATGAAATGGTTGAAGATGAGGCTGAATTTGATAAAGTTGTCGCAGAATATGATAAAATATTCGAAGAAGAGATGAGAAAGTAATAAGAGATAAATTATCTATGATTATAAACATACAAAATTTATAATTCAATCAAATAGAAAAGATAACCTTAAGATTTAAGGTTATCTTTTTGTTTGTTTTATATAGCTTTACTTGTATCAGTGTTTATATTTTTGTTTCCTTTTTTTAGTCTAACAGCAGGTTCACTTGGTAGACCAAACTTAGGAATAAGTCTATCCAATCCAGTTAGAGTAAGTAGTAGGATTGAAAATACAGCTACAAAAGCCATAAAGTTATATTTAATTATATCTGTAGCTACAAATTTGTGTAATGGATATACTGAAGAAGCGATTCCTACATAGAAACCAATGTATACGTGCCAAGGAATTAATTGAGATCCAAATACTCCAAGAGCATCACCAAAGGTTGCATTTCTAAGATATAGTTTGTACATATCCTCTTGGCTTCCTTCAACGTTTTTATCAACTAATTCTTTAATGATAGGTCCGATGGTTACTATTTGAGCCATCTCATCAGCAAGGGCAGCGTTACCACCTATGCATAAAACACCATTCCAGAACATTAATTGTCTTACATTTCCAGATATTTTTAGAACAAGAGCTGATATTGGAGCAAAAGCATCCATTTTAGCCATTACACCACCGAAGGCACCAACCCACATCATCATTACAATAACCCAAGAACCAGCCTCACCAAATCCGCTTTCAACTAAACCTAAGAAAGAAGGTAAGCTTTCTACAGTTCCTGCAAATGTACCAAAGATATATGAAGAAGCAATTCCTAAGAATAAGCAAAGTAAAGTAGGAACTCCCATAACAGCAACAATTATAACAAGTATTAGAGGAATTACCATATAGAAAGGTACTCCAGTTTTAACTTGATTTAAAAGTTCTACAGCTGCTGGTTTTTCAGCCTCAATAGCAGACCAAGCTTCTGGTGGAATAGCATCAATAGCTAATTTTGCATTAGCTACATCTGTAGGTAGTTTCATATATAAACTAACACCGAATATAATAATTGCAGTTATAATCGCACATGCTATTGACCAAACCCCTTGAGTTCTAATTCTATCAATAACTTCAACCTTTTGAATACCAGAACTTACAACTGTTGTATCAGAGATAAGACCGATATTATCACCAAAGCAAGCACCACCAGCTATAGAAGCTGTAGTAAGAAGAATATTTCCTCCAACTATATGGTTAAGCCATAAGAAAATAGGAGCACATGCAGCAAATGTTCCCCAAGAAGTTCCGGTAGCAACTGACAGTATGCAAGTTACTAAGAAGCCACATACAGCTACAGTTCTTGCATTTAATCCAAGAGTTAGGGCCATATTAACTATAGAAGCACCAACTCCTGTTGACATGAAAGCGTTTGCCATTGCATAGGCAAACATTAGTATAAAGAATACTAAAATAAGTTCCTTTACATTATCGACTGCTGCGTCAATAAGTTCACTGAATTTAACTTTTTCTGTGATGTAGGCTACAATACATGCAAATATAGTTGCAATTGGTGCTGCTGTAAGCACGTCTACCTTCATCATCATAAGTCCGGCCAATACAAATATTGGTACAAACTTAAAGGTTGCTTTTAAAAATTTCATTTTTATATCCCCCTATAAAAAATTTACTAGAAAAACTAGTTATTTATTTAACTAGTCTTACTATAAAATTAGTTTAAAACGTTTTCTCAAAAATATCAAGTATTTTTCAGAAAAAACGCATAAATTAAATAATTTAATGTAGAATGTTAGGAGTATTTGCTAATATATGTATTATAAAAGAATAATTGTTATTATGTGTAAAGGATTTTATGGTTATTATTAGTAAATAAATATGAAGTTTTTGGAATGAACATTAATTTGTATAACTATGATATATAAAAAATCTCACAATAATTATTAACTATTGTGAGATTTTTTTATTTATTATGCACAAATTTCTTTATCAGAATTGACCTCAGAAGTTTGATTCTTAAGTTTAACTTTAGGTTCTCTTGGTAAACCAAACTTAGGAATAAATCTATCCCACCCAGTAATAGTAAGAAGAAGTAATGAAATTACGGTTACAAAAGCCATGACATTATATTTAATAATATCTGTAGCTATAAATGTATGTAATGGATATACTGAAGAAAGTATTCCTACATAGAATCCTATGTATACATGCCAAGGAATTAATTGAGATCCAAAAACACCTAATGAACTTGAGAAGGTAGCATTTCTAAGACGAAGTTTATAAAGATCTTCTTCGCTTCCTTCAACATTTTTATCAACTAATTCTTTAATAATAGGTCCAATAGTTACTATTTGAGCCATTTCATCAGAAAGAGCAGCATTACCACCTATACTTAAAACACCATTCCAGAACATTAACTGTTTTACATTTTTAGATATTTTTAAAACAATAGCTGATAGTGGAGCAAAGGCATCCATTTTAGCCATGATACCACCAAAGGCACCAACCCACATCATCATTACTATAACCCAAGAACCAGCCTCGCTAAATCCACTTTGAACTAATCCTAAGAAAACTGGTAGGCTTTCTACTGTTCCTGCAAAGGAACCAAGGATATAAGAAGAAATAATTCCTAGGAACAAACAAAGTAGAGTAGGTACACCCGTAACAGCGACACCTATAACAAGTAATAGCGGAATTACCATATAGACAGGTACTCCATTTTTAACTTGATTTAAAAGTTCAACAGCTGCAGGCTTTTGAGCTTCAATAGCAGACCATGCCTCTGCTGGAATAGACTCAATTGCTAGTGCAGTATTAGCAGCTTCTGTAGGCAGTTTCAGTGCTACACTCATACCATAAATAATAATTGCAGACACAACAAGACAAAGGACAGACCAAACAACTTGAGATTTTACTCTTTCAAGTATCTCAACCTTTTGAATACCAGAACTTACAACTGTAGTATCAGAGATAAGACCAATATTATCACCAAAACAAGCACCACCAGCTATTGAAGCTGTAGTAAGAAGAATATTTCCTCCTAATATGTGGTTTAGCCACAAGAAGATAGGAGCACATGCAGCAAAGGTTCCCCAAGAGGTACCAGTAGCAACGGAAAGTATACCAGTTACTAAGAAGCCACATACAGCAACACTTCTTGCATTTACTCCAAGAGATAATGCTATATTAACTATAGAAGCACCAACTCCAGTTGACATAAATGCATTTGCCATTGCGTAGGCAAACATTAGTATAAAGAATACTAAAATAAGCTCCTTTACATTTTCGATGGAAGCATCGATAAGTTCATTCAGTTTAATTTTTTCTGTGATGTAGGCTACAAGGCAAGCAACTATTGTTGCTATAGGTGCTGCCGTAAGTACATTAACCTTAAGCATCATTAGACCTGCCAATACAAAGATTGGTACAAACTTTAAAAATCCTTTTAAAAATTTCATTTATGATCCCCCTATAAATTAATTAAGATGAAAATATAGTTATTTTTTTAACCATTATTTTCACATTACTAGTTTAAAACCTTTTCAAAAAAATATCAAGTGTTTTTCCAGAAAAAATACATAAATTTTAGAACTTTTTATAAAAAAATTAAAAATATTGAGTTAATTAATGAAAACGATAAATTAAAAAGTAGAAATAGGTAGAAATAATATTGAAGATAAAAATATTTGCATATATTTCATGTAAATGTTTACTAAAAATAATTTCAAAAAATTTAGTATATAAATAATATTATAAATAAAATTTACATTTTAGTATTTATAACTTGAAGTATTATAGAATATTTAGATATGTGTGTTAAAAAAATAACAAATATTATGAAAAAAACATGCTATTAACATCTTATGATATCAATAGCATGTTTTAAGAATTATTTACTGATAATATAGAATTACTTCATTATCAGTGTTATATATTTATTTCTTTTTTAATCTAACAGCAGGTTCTGTTGGTAGACCAAATTTAGGAATAAATCTGTCCCATCCAGTAAGGGTAAGTAGTAGGATTGAAAATACAGCTACAAAAGCCATAAAGTTATATTTAATTATATCTGTAGCTACAAATTTGTGTAATGGATATACTGAAGAAGCAATTCCTACATAGAAACCAATGTATACGTGCCAAGGAATTAATTGAGATCCGAATACTCCAAGTGCATCACCAAAGGTTGCATTTCTAAGATATAGTTTGTACATATCCTCTTGGCTTCCTTCAACGTTTTTATCAACTAATTCTTTAATGATAGGTCCGATAGTTACTATTTGAGCCATTTCATCAGAAAGAGCAGCGTTACCACCTAAACATAAAACACCATTCCAGAACATTAGTTGTCTTACGTTTCCAGATATTTTTAAAACAAGAGCTGATAGTGGGGCAAAAGCATCCATTTTAGCCATTACACCACCGAAGGCACCAACCCACATCATCATTACAATAACCCAAGAACCAGCCTCACCAAATCCATCTTGAACTAAAGATAAGAAAGCAGGTAAGCTTTCTACAGTTCCTGCAAAGGAACCGAAGATGTATGATGAACCAATTCCTAAGAATAGGCAAAGTAGAGTAGGAATACCCATAACAGCAGCAACTATAACAAGTATTAGAGGAATTACCATGTATACAGGAACTCCGGTTTTAACTTGATTTAAAAGTTCAACAGCTGCTGGTTTTTGAGCCTCAATAGCAGACCATGCTTCTGGTGGAATAGCATCAATAGCTAACTTTGCATTAGCTACATCAGTAGGTAATTTCATTGCTAGGCTTACTACAAAGATAATAATTGCAGTGATTATCATACAAGCAAGAGACCAAACACCTTGAGTTCTAACTCTGTCTATAACCTCTACATCTTGAATACCAGAGCTTACAACTGTTGTATCAGAGATAAGACCAATATTATCACCAAAACAAGCACCACCAGCGATAGCAGATGTAGTAAGAAGGATATCTCCTCCAACTATATGGTTAAGCCATAAGAAAATAGGTGCACATGCTGCGAAAGTTCCCCAAGAAGTTCCGGTAGCAACTGATAGTACGCAAGTTACTAAGAAACCGGTTACAGCAACAGTCCTTGCATTCAACCCAAGAGATAGAGCTACATTAACGATAGAAGCACCAACTCCTGTTGACATAAAGGCACTTGCCATTGCATAAGCAAACATTAATATAAAGAATACAAGTATGAGCTCCTTTACATTGTTTACAGCAGCATCAATTAGTTCATTCATTTTAATTTTTTCTGTGATGTAGGCTACAAAGCAAGCAACTATTGTTGCAATTGGAGCTGCCGTAAGTACGTTGACCTTCATCATCATTAGACCTGCCAATACAAATATTGGTAAAAATTTGAATAGTCCTGTTAAAAATTTCATTTTTATATCCCCCTATAAAAATATTTGATAGAATTGATTAAATTTTCTATCATGTCTTAATTTAAAACATTTTGTGACTAATTTCAATATATACGACAAAGCTTTAACAAAATTAATTTTCTTAACAAGAACTTAACAAAAAAGTCGAAAAATAAATAGATAAACTTCTAGAATTTACAGAAGTTTACCTATTTATAAAATGTATTTTAATTAATTTGTAAAATGAAAATAAATTCTAATAGTCAGAATCTGAATTACATAAATTATTTACGATTGCTATAGATGCACTGGCACCAAGTCTATTTGCACCAGCATTTATAACCTTCAGGGCATCTTCGGTAGTACGAACACCACCAGAGGCTTTTACTCCCATATTAGGTCCAACGACCTTTCTCATTAGAGCAATATCTTCAGGAGTTGCTCCACCTGTACTAAATCCAGTTGAAGTTTTTACAAAGTCTGCACCTGCTTCTTGTGATAATTCACAAGCCTTGATTTTTTCTTCTTCAGTTAATAGGCAAGTTTCTAAAATAACTTTAACTATAGCCTTTCCTTTAGCCGTATCAACAATTTCTTTTATATCATTTCTCACAAAATCGTAATCCCTATCCTTTAAAGCTCCTACGTTGATAACCATGTCTATTTCATTTGCTCCAAGTTCGATAGCTCTAGCTGTTTCGAAAGCCTTAGATTTAGTATCCATAGCTCCTAGAGGGAAACCTACCACTGTGCACACAAGTACTCCAGAGTCCTTTAGTTCCTTTGCTACTAACTCAGTATAACAAGAGTTTACACATACTGACTTGAATTTATATTCCTTTGCTTCTTTGCAAATTTTTATAACCTGATCCCTGGTTGTTTCAGCTTTTAAAATAGTATGATCAATCATTGATGCTATGTTCATTTTTATACCTCCTAATTGGTTATAATTGATTTTGTATGATCTATATGTGAATATTATTAACTTTATATAGTAAAATATATCTTTATTAATATAACTTTCATCACATTTTAAAAAGTTTAATTTAACTTTTTAATCATCTTAAAAGAATACTTATCTTGTTTTTTATTTAGTTTAGAACTAAGTACATAAGAAATTACCATGGCTATTAAAGCCAGTAGCACTGAATATACTTCAGAATTAGCTAAATTAAGCTTATTAAATATGTATAGACATATTATAAGAGTAATTACTGTAATAATGGTAGGGAAGGCATAGGCCCAAAATGTCATGTTGCTAAAAACCTTATTATCCATTGATACTAAAACTCTTTCACCAACGGTAGCGTGTTCTGTATTTTTTAATTCTACCAATATAGTATCTTTAGGACATCCAGATTTACAAGAGGAACATCCACCACCACAACCACCTTTTTTTACAAAAGCAACAGTAGCTATATCTCCATTAATTTTCTTTATAATACCTTCTTCTTGCACGAAATCACCTCCAAATAAATATAGAAGGCTAAAAAGCCTTCTATATTATAACATAAAATTAAATTTATTTATACTGTAGCATTGTTATTTTCAGAAGAAGTAGCTTCACTAGCTGGCTTAGCAGGAGATGGTACTGCTTCTTTTTTTAATACGGGTTTTCTAAGGTTTAATATGGAGTTCTTTGGACATTTATTTGCACATATTCCACAACTAACACATTTTGTGTAATCAAATACTGGAATATTATTTACTATCTCGATTGCATCTTTAGGGCAGTTTTTCATACAGATACCACAACCGATACATCCTACATCACAAACATCCATAACTTCTTTACCTTTATTTTTGTTATTACAGTCTATTCTAACCTTAGATTTTTTAGGTACAAGATGAATTAATGTTTTTGGACAAGCTGATATACAAGCACCACAAGCTACACATTTTTCTTCATCTATAGAAGCTACACCATTAATTATGGATAGTGCACCGAATTCACAAGCCTTTACACAAGAACCAAGACCTAAGCATCCAAATTCACAAGCTTTAGAACCACCACCAGGGGCTACGGAAGCTTGGTTACAGTCTAAAATTCCTACATAGTTATATTTTTCTCTTGCAACATCAGAAGTTCCTTTGCATCTTACAAAAGCTACCATTGGTTCAGCTGTTGATGCTTCAACTCCAAGAATTGAAGATATCTTTTCAACTGCCTCAGCACCTCCAGGGCTACATTTGTTAGTTGCAGCTGTACCCATAACTACAGCTTCTGCATAAGCATCACATCCAGCGAATCCACATCCACCACAGTTTGCACCAGGTAAACATTCTCTTACTAGAGGGATTCTTTCATCAACTTCTACTTTAAATTTGTTGCTTGCATATCCTAATAGTGCTCCAAATACTAATCCAAGACCACCAAGGCTGACTACAGGAGCCACTAAATTTGATAAATCCATTTAAATTCCCCCTTTAAACTAGACCACTGAATCCGTAGAAAGCAATAGCCATTAATCCAGCTGTTATTAGAGAAATTGGTAATCCTCTAAAAGCAGCTGGCATATCAGTATTATCTTCCATTCTCTCTCTTAAACCTGCAAGGATTACTATAGCAAGTACATATCCAAGAGCTGATCCAATAGTATTAGATAGTGATTGAGCTAATCCATAACCTTTATCTATATTTGTAACAGCAACACCAAGTACTGCACAGTTAGTTGTGATAAGAGGTAAGAAGATACCTAGAGATCTATAAAGACCTGGTTGGATTTTCTTAATAACAGTCTCAACAAATTGTACTAATGCTGCTATAACAAGAATAAAAGCTAATGTTGATAGATATTCCATATGGAAAGGAATTAAAATTAACTTATTTACCACGAAGGTAATAAGAGTAGCTAGTAACATTACAAAGGTAACAGCTGCACCCATACCTTTAGCAGTTTCTGTCTTTTGAGAAACTCCAAGGAAGGAACATATACCTAGAAACTGCCCTAATATTACGTTGTTAACTAAAAGGGCTCCTATAAATATAGTAAATAATTCTTTCATTAAACTTCACCTTCCTTATTTTGTAGTTTCAGATTTTTTAGCTTTTGAAATCTTATATTGATTCAAGCATGCTAAAAGTATACCAAGAGTTATGAAAGCTCCAGGAGCAGATGTCATAACCATAGCTGGAACATAAGATTTTGGTAGGAATTGCATTCCATAGAATGTTCCATTACCAAGAACTTCTCTAAAGGTTGCTAATACAACTATAGCAAGTCCAAACCCAAGTCCCATTCCAATAGCATCAAAAATTGAAGGTATTACTTTATTTTTTGATGCATATGCTTCAGCTCTACCTAAGATAACACAGTTAACTACTATAAGAGGTAAGAATATTCCAAGAGATTTATATAAGTCAGGAATATAAGCCTGTAATAAGAACTGTATTAAAGTAACGAAGGTAGCGATAACTACGATATAAGCTGGTATTCTGATTTTATCAGGAACGAGTTTTCTAATCAAAGAGATAACAGCATTTGAGCCTATTAATACTACTGTTGCAGCAAGAGCCATACCTGCCGCATTCTTTACACTACTTGTAACAGCAAGAGTAGGACACATAGCTAGTACTTGTATGAAAACTGGATTTTCGGTAATAATACCTGTTTTTAATCTATTAACTAATTCTTTCATTCTACTTTGCTCCTTTCAAGTTAGTATTGTAGTAATTTATAGCAGTGTTTACACCAGTAGTTACTGCTTTAGAAGTAATTGTTGCGCCAGTAATTGCTTGAATATCTGAACCGACAGTAAGTTCCTTTTCAGAAGAAAGACCTTTATATTGTGCTGCGAAAGAAGGATCATCCTTTGCTTTAGAACCAAGTCCAGGAGTTTCAGTATGACTTAAAATTGTAATACCAGAAACAGCTCCTTCAGCATCGATACCAACCATTAATTCAATTTTTCCACCATAGCCTGATGAGTTAACTTGAAATACATAACCAGCATCACTTCCACTAGTCTTAGCTTGAAATATACCTGTTACGTTTTCATCGGCAATACCATCTGTTAATTCTGAAAATTCTTCTGCTTCTAAGACAACTTTCATAGCAGCAGCTTGGTCCTCTTTAGCTTTAGCTTCAATTGGTGCTCTAGTAATATCATAAGCAAAGGCAAGGATTAGACCAGCAATTGCAGTAATTGCAAGCAGAATTCCTCCTAATTTTAAATTTTCTTTCATTATTTTGCACCTCCGAACACACGTGGATTCGTCCATTTATCAATCATTGGAACTAATAAGTTCATTATTAAGATTGAGTAAGAAACACCTTCTGCATAACCACCGTATAAACGAATTAATGATGTTAATAAACCACAACCAACACCAAATATGATTTGACCTTTTCTAGTCATAGGAGATGTAGTATAATCAGTAGCCATGAATATAGCACCAAGCATTAATCCACCTATAAATATTTCATATATTCCATTTCCCTGCATAAATCCATCTCTACCTAATACTGTAGTGATTACAAAAACTGTACCAATATACGTAGCAGGAATGTGCCATGTTATAACTTTTCTATATAATAGATAAGCTCCACCAATAAGTAGGGCAAAAGCAGAAACTTCTCCGATACATCCAGCTAAGTTAGTTCCAAGGAATGCATCTAGAGTATCAGGAAGTAATCCACCACCATTACGAAGTATAGCAAGTGGAGTAGCTTTAGTTACACCATCTATAGTCCATTCAGTCATTTGACTTGGGTATGCAGCAAGTAAGAATGCTCTTCCAGCAAGGGCTGGGTTCATAATATTTTGACCAAGACCGCCAAAAAAACATTTAACAACAATGATAGCAAATGCACTACCAACAGCAACCATCCAAAGAGGAAGTGTAGGAGGCAAGTTAAAAGCAAGTAGTAATCCAGTAATAACTGCACTTAAATCTTTTAATGAATTTGGTCTTTTAGTTATTTTATTAAATAAGTATTCGCTTAGCATTGCAGAAACAATAGCTGTTATCATAACTAAGGCTGCTTCTTTCCCAAAGAAATAAATACCTGCTACAGTAGCTGGTACTAAAGCGATTAGTACATCTCTCATTACAGTTGATACTGTTTCCTTAGATTTGATATGTGGCGATACTGATACGTTATATAAATTTCCAGACATTATGTTCACCTCTACTTTTTCTTTTTATTAGCTATAACTCTTTTTTTACCCTCTTTGCAAGTTTGAGTTAAATTTCTCTTAGCAGGGCAAGAATAGCTACAAGCACCACATTCAATGCAGTTAAGTCCACCAAACTTTTCAAAGTTTTCATAATCGCCTCTTACAACTTGAGCATTAAGTTTATTTGGAAGCAAGAACATTGGACATGCATTAACACATTTACCACATCTGATACAGTTTGATTCAACAGTAGGCACAGCCTCTGATTTTGTTAAGCAAAGTATACCAGAAGTACCTTTTATTGCAGGAATGTCTAAAGTAAATAGTGCAGTTCCCATCATTGGACCACCGCTAAGAACTTTAACAGGCTCTTCGTTAAATCCATCACAATAATCAACAAGTTCTCTCAAGCTTGTACCAAATTTAACTCTTAGGTTTTTTGGAGTTTTTATTGCACCTCCAGTAACAGTAACTATTCTTTCAGTAAGTGGTTTGCCAAGAATAACTGCTTCTCTTATAGCAAAAATAGTAGCTACGTTTTGAACTATGCAACCAGCATCTGCAGGTAGTTTTCCGGTTGGAACTTCTCTTTTAGTAACAGAATAGATTAACTGTTTTTCTGCACCTTGTGGATACTTAGTTTTAAGTTCTGCTATTTCAACATTTTTAATAGGTTCTACAACTGCTTTCATTATTGTTATAGCATCACTTTTGTTGTTCTCAATACCTAAGAAGATTTTTACTTCAGGAAACATTTGAGAAAGGATTTCTAAACCTTCAGCTATCTCATTAGAATATTGTAGCATTAACTGATGGTCACAAGTTAAGTAAGGTTCGCATTCAGCTGCATTGATAACAATAGTATCAATATTGCATTCTTTTGGTGGATTTAGCTTTACATGAGTTGGAAAGCATGCACCTCCAAGACCTACAATACCAGCTTCTTGAATTATATCTAATAGCTCATTTTTAGATAAATTCTTATAATTTTCGTGTGGTGTATAGGCTATTTCTTCATAGGTATTATCGTTTTCAATAATAACGCTCATAGCCTTTGAACCATTTGATGTAAGCATAGGTGTTACATTTTTAACTATTCCAGATACACTAGAATAGATATTAGATGAAACAAAAGATGTGCTTGCACCAATTTTTTGTCCAACTACAACTTTATCTCCCTTTTTTACAATTGGTTCACATGGAGCCCCTATATGTTGGCTCATAGGGAACACTAAATCACCCTTTGGAAGATAGGTTTCAATTTCTTTTTTTTCTGAAAAATGTTTTCCATGAGGCGGATGAATGCCTCGTTTAAAAGTTAATAGTCCCATAATATTCCTCCATTCCTATAGTATAAATTATAAAGACATTGTATTAATGACTCCTATAGTACAAACTTTATTATAACTCGAAAATCTTTATGGTGCAATATATTGAATTGTTTATATGATTTAAGAGTAATTAAAACTATAGTGGATAAAATAAAAATTAAATAGAAAATAATGCATACATTGTCTAATATTAAGGTATTATTTATATAAATTTAGATAATATAATTCCATACTCGTAATAAATTACAAATTTTAAGGAATATTATAGTGAGAAAAAGCAAATATAAATTTATTGCAATAAAATTTTTGGATAAAATATTATTGCAATAATTTCTATAGTATGCTAAAATCAAGTAAGCAAATCTTTATAAAATAAGCAAATATTAAGAGGAGAAAATGATGACAAATAGAGAAGAAGAAATATTAAATCTTATAAAGGATAACCCCTTAATATCTCAAAATGAAATAGCAGATATTCTTAAGATTACTAGGTCATCTGTAGGAGTACATATAGGAAACCTTATAAAAAAAGGATACATCTCAGGTAGAGGATATGTAATGAGTAAAGAAAATTTTGTATCTATAATAGGAGGAACTAATATAGATATAGTAGGATTTTCTAATGATGAGTTAAGACTTAATGACTCTAACCCTGGAAATATAAAATTTTCTTTAGGTGGGGTTGGTAGGAATATAGGTGAAAATTTGTCTAGGTTAGAAGTTTCTACAAAACTAATTTCTGTTATTGGTAATGATATTTATGGTCGTAAGATTATAGATGAAGGCAGAGAAATTGGTTTAGATTTAGAACATAGCCTTAAATTAGATGGAGAATCTACATCAGTATATATGTCTGTTCTTGATTATTCTGGAGATATGAAGGTAGCAATTTCATCCATGGATATCTATGATAAGATGACCATAGAATTTATTAAAACTAAAAAATCAGTAATTGAAAGTTCTAGAATATGTATTATAGACACTAATATTCCTAAGGAAGTAATAGAGTATGTAGTTAATAACTTTAAAAATACAAAATTTTTCTTAGATACAGTATCATCATCTAAGGCAGTTAAGGTAAAGGACATCATTCATAAGTTTCATACAATAAAACCTAATAAAATTGAAGCTGAGATTTTATCTGGAATGAAAATTAGTACTATGGATGAGGTAGAAAAAGTTAGTGATTACTTTTTAAACTTAGGTGTAAAAAATGTATTTATAAGTCTAGGTGAAGAAGGAGTATATTATAATGATGGGATAAGTAAAGGATTATTTACTCCACCCAAAGTTAAAGTTGTTAATGCTAATGGTGCAGGGGATGCTTTTGTTGCTGGATTAGTATACTCATGTATGAATAATTTTGATTTAATACATACTTTGAAGGTTGCTTCAGCTTGTTCTTCACTGGCAATTACTCATAAAGATACTATTAATCCAAATATGTCTTTGGAAAATATAAATAAAAAATTGGAGGAGATTAAATAATGTTAGAAAAATATTTAGATATAAACCCAGAGGTAAAAGCAGCATTAATGGAAGGAAAGCCAGTAGTTGCTTTAGAATCAACTATAATATCTCATGGAATGCCTTACCCTAAAAATGTAGAAACTGCATTAAAAGTGGAAAGCATAATTAGAGAAAATGGAGCAATCCCAGCAACTATAGCTATTCTTGAAGGGAAATTAAAAGTTGGATTAACAACTGAAGAAGTTGAATTTTTAGGAAAAACTTCTGGAGTAATAAAAACTAGCAGAAGGGATATACCTTTTATAGTTGCTAATAAACTAAATGGAGCTACTACAGTTGCATCTACAATGATTATTGCAGCACTTGCTGGAATTAAGGTATTTGCTACAGGTGGAATTGGAGGAGTTCATAGAGGTGCTGCACAGACTATGGATATATCAGCTGACCTTGAAGAATTAGCTATCACTGACGTAGCTGTAGTATGTGCTGGATGTAAATCTATTCTTGATATAGGGTTAACTCGTGAATACCTAGAAACTAAGGGAGTACCTGTAGTAGGATTCCAAACAGAAGAATTACCGGCATTCTACACAAGAAAATCTGGATTTAAAGTAGACTATAAAGTGGATAGTGAAGAAATCCTTGCAAAAGCATTAAAGGCTAAATGGGATTTAGGTTTAGAGGGTGGTATGGTTGTTGCAAACCCAATACCAGAAGAATTTGAAATGGATTATGATACAATTAATAATGCTATAGAAACAGCTGTTAAGGAAGCGGAAGAGAAAGGGATAGTAGGAAAAGAGAGTACACCATTCTTACTTTCTAAGGTTAAAGAGATTACAGGTGGATCAAGTTTAGAATCTAACATTCAATTAGTATTTAATAATGCTAAGGTTGGAGCAAAACTTGCAGTAGAACTATCTAAGCTACAATAGCATTTTAAACGATATATAACTAGATAAGCTTTAATTTCAGGTAAAACTTATCTAGTGTATAACATGTAATATTACCTATATAAAATATAAAAAGGTATGAAACCTAAAAATTTAAAATGGTTTCATGCCTTTTTATATATATAAGTACAAGTATTCTAATGATACACCAATAATTAGCATTAAAATAAAAACCTAAGGAAATACCCCTAGGTTTCAAAGAATATTGTACATAGATTAGCTTGTTTTACCATATATTACATTAAGAATGTCATCAGTATATAGAGTTTCTTTTAAAAGTAATTCTTCAGATAGCTTAACTAATAAATCTAAATTATTATTTAAGGTGTTTTTAACTTCTTCATACAATTCATCCAGTACAGATTTACACTCTTCTAGTACTACTGTAGTATAATAATCAGTAGGTATTCCTTGCATTTCTGAAAGTCTTAAAAGACCTAGAGATTTTCCCATACCATATTCACATACCATATTATTAACTATATTGGTAGTTTTCTTTAAATCATTGAAGGCTCCAGTAGTTATTTTTTCTTCGCCAAAGATAATTTCTTCGGCAGCTCTTCCACCCAATAAAACCATGATTTTTCTTTTTAAATAATCTAGATTATGGTAGGTGTTATCTTCACCTATAGTTAAAGTGTATCCACCTGCACCCTTAGAGGTAGGGATTATAGTTATTTTAGAGATTTTTTCTTCTGGAACTTTTAAGTGGGAAATCAATGCATGTCCAACTTCATGATAAGCAGTAATTTTCATATCTTCTTCTTTAAGGGCTTCTTTATCTAATTTTTCATGACCAGCTACTACTATTGAAAAGGCTTTATCCATATGTTCATCAGTGATATATGGAGCATCTTCTTTGCATGCAATTATAGCAGCTTCATTTACTAAATTTTCTAATTTAGCACCAGAAAAATAGGCTGTATTATGTGCGATATCTCTTATGTTCATATCACTTACTGGTTTATTTTTAAAGTGAAGATTTAATATTTTTTCTCTTGCATTAATATCTGGAAGAGATACCTCTATATGCCTATCAAATCTACCAGGTCTTAAAAGAGCTTCATCTAATATATCAAGTCTATTAGTAGCTGCTATAACTACAATACCTTCACTTTCTTTAAATCCCGACATCTCAGTTAGAAGAGCATTTAAGGTTTGATCCTTTTCATCAGAATTACCAGATTTATTAGAACTACGCTTTTTACCTATAGCATCGATTTCATCAATAAAAATAACAGCTTTACCATGAGTCTTAGCTTTCTTGAATAAATTTCTAATTCTACTTGCACCTACTCCAACATACATCTGAACAAAGTCTGAACCAGATACAGCATAGAAAGGAACATTAGCTTCACCAGCTATAGCTTTTGCTAATAGAGTTTTCCCAGTTCCGGGATCTCCATAAAGAATTACACCTTTAGGCATTCTTGCGCCGTAAGAAGCATATTTTTCTGGATTTTTAAGAAAATCTACTATATCCTTTAAACTTTCTTTAGCCTCATCATTACCGGCTACAGAATTAAAGCTAAATTTATCCTTAGAAACACTTTGTCCATCAATTGCGGTAATAGAAGTCATTGTTCCACCAGAACTATTCCTTTTTATAGTCATAAATATAGTAGTTACAGCAGAAAGACTGAGGAATATAACTGCTATACGTTGATTTGTTGGTAAAGTGGAAGAACTTTCAACTGCAATACCTTCTTTTAAAAGAGTTTCTTTAAAAGTATTACTATTAGGATTATCTGTAGAATATTTATTTCCAAATTTATCTATAACAGTAATTTTAGGTGTTTGAGACATGGATACCTTAGATATATTATTACTTTCTAAGTCCAGTAAAAAATCTGAATATGTTTTATAGGGGATTGTAGCTGCACCTATATTTAATAAAATTAAAGCTACAATTGATAATACTAAAATACTTAAAGGAATAATAATTAAATTCTTTTTAATGTTATCTATCAATAATCTTACCTCCTTAAAATTTGTATATATTTGTTTATAAAATAGAATTTAATATATACAATATAAAATGATTAAAGAATAAGGTTTTATCTATAAAAAGATTGTTTCATGCTGTAATTAGTATTATACAAAATTTAAAACTAAAGTCCACAAATTAACCTAAGATTTGTAAATGTAAGTTATGGTAGAATTGTAAAGGCAAGTGGAATAATATGTAATAATAGGATATACCTAGCTACATATTAATGTAACTAGGTATATTCTAAATAAGGAATCCCCCTAATAATATTCTGTTATATTTTATTTATATACTTAAATTAATGATTAATTAAATTAAAGTTGATTTTTAACTACTTTACCATCAATCATTACAAGTTTAATAGTATTTCTAAGATCAAAAGGATGTCCATTATATATTATAATGTCTGCATCTTTTCCTATTTCAATACTACCAACTCTATGCTCAGCATTTATTGCACGAGCTGGATTTATGGTAATAGATCTTAAAGCCTCTTCTTCATCCATTCCTTCTCTAGCAGCAAGGGCAGCACATAGAGATATATATTGAAGTGGAATTACAGGGTGATCTGTCATAATGGAAACTTTTATTCCAGCTTTGTTTAAAATCATAGGAGTTTTAAATGTTAAATTTTTCAGTTCCACTTTACTTCTATCAGATAAGCTTGGACCTATAATTATAGATTTTATATGTTCATCTTTAAGGCTTTCAGTTATTAAATGTCCTTCAGTACAATGTTCCAAAGAAAGGTCTAAATCAAATTCTTTAGCTATTCTAATAGCAGTAAGAATATCATCAGCTCTATGAGCATGAGATTTCAATGGAATTTCCTTTCTAATGACCTTTGCTAAGGCTTCTAACTTCATGTCAAAGTCTGGAGCTTTAGCATTACCATTTTTGAAGGCTTCTTGTTTTTCTACATAATTTTTAGCTTTTATTAAATTTTCACGAAGGATAGCTGCAGTAGCCATTCTAGTACTTGGAGTAACTTTTTTACCACTATAAACTCGCTTAGGGTTTTCTCCAAAGGCAGATTTCATAGCGGTACACTCATTAATAACCATATCATCTATAGTTTTCCCATAAGTTTTCATAGTTGCGAAGGTTCCACCTATTACATTAGCACTTCCAGGACCAGTTGCTACAGTTGTAATACCAGCCTCTAATGCTTCTTGAAAACATTTGTCCACAGGATTTATTGCATCTATAGCTCTAAGATGAGGCGTAACTGGATCAGTAGTTTCATTTCCATCACTACCTTCAAATCCTAATCCATCTTCCCACATTCCAATATGACAATGAGCATCAATAATACCTGGCATTAAAAAGCCATTTTTTCCATCGATAATTTCTATGTTTTCGGGAATTGCTATGTTTGAACCAAGGTTGCATATTTTGCCATTATCAATTAGTATAACACCATTTTTGATAATTTCATCTTCCGCCATAGTGTGGATAGTAACATTTTTAATAGCTATCATTTAAATCACTCCTAAAATAAAAGTTTTACTTCACAGTATTACTTAAATTGTAACATATTAGTAAAAAATTTTGGAGGAATTAATCCAGTTTTTATTCCTTGAATTACTAACATATAAGTACAAGTTGTATCAAATCTTGCATCATGATAGCCAGATGTCTCACCAAATAGAGAAGTACATTTATTTTGAAGAAAATCTTCCTTAAGGTTTAAAAAGTTTATCACTTCTCCAAGAGAAGGATTTTTTAATAAGCCTCTAGAATTAGTAGCTTTACATATTTCTTTATAATATGACATAGTACAAAATGAACCTTTAGGATTAAAAGGAATATCTAAAAATTCTAGTTCGCTTTTTAAAAATTTAATATCAAATTGAACATTGTGTCCAATAATTATATCACTATTGATAAAATCATCTATAAATTCCTCATAAGTATCTTCGAAATATTTTCCATTACTCAGTTCGTAGAGCTTTTCTAAAGAAAAGCCATGTATAGCTTCAGCACTTTCATTCATTTCTTCTACAGTGAAGAAATAATTTTTACCTACTGTTGTTTGAGGTTTTGTGCTAGTATCAACAGTAATATATGATAATTGACATATATTACCGGGTTTTATACTAGTAGTTTCAGTATCGAAAAATAATAATTTCATAAATGTATTCTCCTTAATTTCTAATATAAACTATATATTTACTAAATTTAGTCAACTTTAGCCAATAAATTAATAGTATAATTCTATTAAAGTTATGTCAATATACTGAGTAATTTTAGAGTTCTATAATTTGTATAAATTGTATAATTAATAGAAAGAATAATTTGAATGAAAAGAAATATTATAAACATTAAAATATTTAGGTAAATTTTATATTGGGTTAATTATATATTTTACGTAAAGTGAAAAGGTTTAACTTACAATGTAAAGGATTATATATTAACAAAAAGTAAAAAATTAATATATTTTTAATAAAAGGTCTAAAAAAAACTATATATATTAACTTATTGTTAACAAAATTAATTATATTCAATGTTTTTATATTATGCTATAATGCAAATATTGAACACAATTATAAAAGGGGGCTTATATTATATGAGTTTATTATTTGTAATACCTACTAATAAACAAAATAAAGAGGAGTTACTAAAAATACTTCAGCAGCATAAGGAAATAAGATTTGTTTCTCTAGTTGGTATTGACTTTTTAGGTAATGATACAGACGAAAAAATTCCTGTTAAAAATTTCATAGAAGATATTGAGACATTTTTACATGGTACAGCTGTCCAGACTGATGGATCATCTGTAATATTACCGGGAATAGCTACCCTTAATAATGCAAAGGTAGATATGAAGGTTGATTTAACTTGTAATTGGTATGTAGATTATAATTATGATTATATAGATGAAGAAACAAATAAACCAGTAGGAACTATTAGAATGCCATGTCACTTATACCATGAAGATGTTGCCGTAGATTCTAGGTACATACTAAAAAATTCTGTAGATCACTTTAGAGCTTCTATGATGAAGTTATTTGAAGAAAATCCACAATTTTTAACTAACTTTGACATAAACTATGATGAAATAGAGGACGTAAGTATTACAGCAGCTACAGAATTAGAGTTTTGGGTAAATACTCCAAATGAATTAGCTGAAATAGAAGAATTATCCACTTCCCAAGTATTAAAGGAGCAGTACTGGAAGAGAACTAAGGGTCCTGTAAGAACAGCACTGGAAAAATCTTTAGATTTATTAGCTAAATATGGACTAGAACCAGAAATGGGTCATAAAGAAGTAGGGGGAGTTAAAGCTAAACTATCTGAGTCTGGAGTTCTAACTCACATAATGGAACAATTAGAAGTGGATTGGAAGTTTTCTACAGCCCTTCAAACTTGTGATAATGAACTTTTGGTAAGAGGTCTAATAAAAGAAACTTTTAGAAAAAATGGTCTTGAAGTTACATTCCAAGCTAAACCAATTGAAGAGGTAGCAGGAAATGGAGAACATTTACATGTAGGCGTTACTTTAAAGCTTAAAAATGGTAAGAAGATGAATTTATTCCACAGTTATGCTGAAAAAGACTTTTTAAGTGAAGTAGGATATGGAGCAATAATGGGAGTATTAAAGAATTATGAAGTAATAAACCCCTTTGTTTCTTCAAATTATGATGCATTACAAAGATTAAAACCAGGCTTTGAAGCACCAGTATGTATAGTAACTTCCTTAGGATTTACTAAAGATGTGCCTTCAAGAAATAGAACTATTCTTGTTGGACTAGTGAGAGATGCAATTAATCCAATGGCTACTAGGTTTGAGTTGAGATCACCAAATCCTAATACAAATATTTATTTAGTATTATCTTCAGTTATAATATCTATGGTAGATGGAATAAGCTATGTAGTTACAAATAATAAAAGTAGAGAAGAACTTTTAGCAGAACTTTCTAAAAAACCAGGGGAAAAAACTTCTTACCTAGAGGAAGGCAGATGTTATAGAAGTGAAGAAGATGTATTTGAATTCTATACAGAGGAAGAAAGAGAAGAGTATTTTGGTAAGGCTCCAAGTACTGTATATGAAAATTTATTAGCTTTTGATGATGAATCGAGAGTACATGTTTTAACTAAAGATGGAGTAATAACTAATAAAGTAATTAAAGGATATAAGGAAGCTGTACTTGAAAGATGGACTACTGAGTTAGAGCATAGAATTCTTCCAAACTATTCTAATGAAATTAGAAACATTAGAAGATCTAATGGCGATGATTTTATGGAGTATGATCTTGAAAAATGGAGTGAAATAAATAAGCTAAGAGAAAAACTTATGAAAGATAATTATGTAAGTAGAAGCTTATTTACTCAAATGAGAGAAGCAATTAATGATAAAAATTATAAGGAATTATCTGAGTTACAATTAATTGTAGATGAAGATATGAGAATCCTAAGAAGATTATATATGAATTATAGAAGAAATCTTATGGATATATAGATATAAACAAAAGGTAATCACTGAAAAATTTTCGGTGATTACCTTTTTAAATTAATGATAACTAAAACATAAATTACATAAATATAAGTTTTAGTATAAATATGATGGATAGAATATACATTACTATTGAGATTGGTTTTTTAGTTTCTTTCTTACCAAATATGTTATTTAATAAGTTTATTAATGTATATGAAAGAATTCCAAGGGTAAGACCATCACCGATACTATAACATAATGGCATTGCGGCTATAGTAATGAATGCAGGGAAGCCTTGAGTAAAATCGGTAAAGTCTATTTTCATAACACTTTCTAGCATCATAAAACCAATCCAAATTAAGCAAGGAGCTGTAGCACAACCTGGTATAGCTATAAATATTGGAGATAGAAACATTGCCAATAAGAATAGAATACCTGTAGTAACAGCTGTTAGCCCAGTTCTTCCACCTTCACTAACTCCAGCTGCGCTTTCTACATAAGTAGTAACGGTTGAAACTCCAACTAAAGAACCAAAGGTGGTTCCTATAGCATCTACAAGTAGAGCTTTCTTTGCCATCGGCACATTACCATCTTTATCTAGCATATTAGCCTTAGAACATACTCCAACTAATGTACCAACAGTATCAAAGAAGTCTACGAATAAGAAAGTAAGACAAATTGTTATAAAATTAAGAATAGCTGAGCTATTAGTGAATACAGAGAAGTCAAGCTTGAAGGCAATTGATTTGATAGATTCATATTTGAATAATCCATTTGGAAGATATATGCCAGCGGCGGTAGCTCCTTCAGGATTTATAACTGCATATATCCAACCAATTATAGAACAAATCAGAATGGACCAAAGCATAGCTCCTTTGATATTTTTAGAGTTCAAAATAGCTATAATAAGAATGCCAATAACTGCGATTATAGCACCAGGAGCTACCATAGAACCTAGAGATACAAGGGTAGCTTCATTAGACACTACAATACCTGCACCTGTTAAACCTATAAAAGCAATAAAAAGTCCAATACCAGCAGTAACAGCGTACTTCATTGTAAGTGGGATACAATTAACTACAGCTTCACGCACTCTAGTTACAGAAAGAATAATGAAAATTATACCTTCTACAAAAACAGCAGTAAGTGCCACTTGCCATGGAACACCCATGGCACCGCATACTGTAAATGCGAAGAAGGCGTTAAGTCCCATACCAGATGCCAGTGCAAAAGGTGCATTAGCATATAGTCCCATGAGTATAGTAGTAAGTCCCGCAGCTAGACATGTAGCAGTTACAAGTGCTCCAGCAGTACCATCACCCATAGCTGTACTAAGGAAATTAGGATTTACAGCAATAATGTAAGCCATTGTTAGAAAAGTGGTAATTCCAGCAACAATTTCACGCTTTACGTTAGTTCCGTTTTCAGTAAGTTTAAAATACTTGTCCATATAAATCCCCCTAATATTAATAGATATAATTATTAATATTAGTATAATCTACAAATATTACTAAAACAAGATGTTTATTACATATAAATTATAAAAGGTACAATTTCCAACACTTTCTTATCAGAAGGAAATTCATTATTATAGTCTAAATGAGAAACAAAGTCTTTATAGTTGCTATGAGATGTAATAAAATCCCATAATAATTTAGATACTAAAGGGTTACTATCAATAATATTATGATTTGACTGGGGATAGTCATAACTTGCTATTTCACCAACAATTGTACAAGGTCTACCAATATAACACTCTATGTCCATAGATGCATGTTTACTACAAACAGAAGTAATGACTAAAGAATTAGAATCAAAAGGAAGTGAGACAGGATATTTTAATACTTTATCTTCTGTTAAAGATTTTATATTTCTTTTTATCCAATTAATCATAGAGGTATTATCTATATCAGAAGTTATTTGTTGAAACTCAAGTAATTCTAATGTATTTCTTAAAAGTTCTAAAGTGCTATCTGATTTTTCTATAGTACACTGTAATTCTACAATATCTCCAGGAGAAATTGTATTCAGGTCACTATATATTTTTAAAGATTTGATTGCATTGTTTCGATTTAATAAAGTTTCTAGATTTATAAATAGATTAATAGATGAATTCTCTATTTCATCTATTGATTTTCTTTGAGTACTTTTAGATAAAGTCACTGTAGCTGAACCTTGAATGATTTTTCCACAAGTTAGTTCGGACAATGGTAGAGTAGCTTGAATTGTAGTTTCTTCTCTTTTTCCACTTATTTCAATGTTTTCATATCGATTTATAGCAATTTTATACATATCTCTAATAGTATCACCGTTAATATAGTAGGGCATAAAGATGTTCTTCATATTATAACTCCTTATTTATCAATTTTTAATATATTCCTATATATATTCAAGATTAAATATATTTATCATTATTATTACAAATAATTTCATGTATAAAGGTATAAAGTTAAATATAATAAAAATAATCTAAATATAATGTAACTGTTTCCAAATCTATGATATAATAACGTGGTAGAGGAGGGGGACATATGGAAATTTTAATTGCATTAATACTCGGTGCCATTGTAGGGTACTTTCTAAAATTAGGTGAGAAGGGGAAAATTATAAATGGTAAATTACAACAACTTGGTGTAATATTCTTATTATTTTCTATGGGAGCTTCTATAGGAGCGGATAAGGGCATAATAAAAAATCTTCCAACCATAGGGTTAAAGTCTTTTTTATTTGCAGTAGCTACAATAGGTGTAAGTATAGTACTTGTGTATATTTTATCAGAAAAGTTTATGCCTAAAGAAAATCAATTACCCAAGGAAGAATCAATCTTAAATGCAGAGATTGTAGAAGATGGAAATGTTGTAATTGAAGAGTGTAGTGAGCTTTTAAATGAGGCATGTGGGGAGGACAAGTAATATGACGTACATAATAATAGTATCTATATTAGTTGGAATGGGTTGTGGTTATTTTGTGTTTCCACCAGAAATAATGAGTAGTATTGATAATCTTGCATCCATTTCATTATTTGTTTTAATCTTTTTAGTTGGTATAGATGTAGGTGGCAACAAGACCATATTTAAAGATTTAAAAAAGGCAGGATTTAAGGTTTTGTTAGTACCATTTGGAGGAATTGTAGGTAGTTTACTAGGAGGACTTTTAGTAGGATTCCTATTTAACATGGCTGTTAATGAGAGCTTAGCTATAGGTTCAGGATTTGGATGGTATAGCTTATCAGGAGTAATGCTTAAAGAAATGGGTGGAGATACTTTAGGAGCTATAGCATTTTTAACAAATGTATTCCGTGAAATGATAACAGTTATTTTAATTCCAATATTAGCTAAAAAACTGAATGGCTATACAGCCATAGCACCTGCAGGAGCTACTTCTATGGATACAACATTACCACTTATAGCTAAAGCAACAAATCCAGAGATAGCTGTAATAGCATTTATAAATGGAGTTATATTAAGTTCTTTAGTTCCAGTATTTGTAACATTCTTTTATAACTTAGGATAATATTACTTTATATGTTTTTAATTTTTATAATTGTAAATAGGGAACTATATAAAAATGATGGTATAAATAAGTTATTTATACCATCATTTTTATGTTTATATTTATATTAGTTAGGGACTAATAACTAATAACTAAATTAAGGTGTTTATCTATTTATATAGTGAGTATGAAGTAAATGGTGAGATTTTTCTCCATTAGGTTTTCCAAGGAATTCATCATAAAGCTTTATTATCTCAGGGTTTTCATGAGATTTTCTTATAACCTTATTAGCATCCTCACTATAAAGAGCATTCATTCTTTTTTCTATTAATGAATATTGCTCATTAGAATATGGTTGACCACCACCGTTTATACATCCTCCTGGACATGCCATAACTTCAATGAAGTGATATTTGTTAGATGTATCTTCTATATTATCTAACAAATTCTTTGCATTTGCAAGTCCATTTACAATAGCTATATTAATTTTGTTACCATCAATAACTAATGAAGCTTCTTTGATTCCTTCAAGACCTCTAACAGATTTAAAATCAAGTTCTTCTAAAGTGCTATTTGTAATCCATTCATAAGCAGTACGTAAAGCAGCCTCCATAACGCCACCACTAGTTCCGAAAATAACTCCAGCACCAGTAGATTCACCCATAATAGTATCAAAATCAGAGGAAGGTAGAGAAGCAAATTCTAATCCAGAGCGTTTAATCATTTTAGCTAATTCTCTTGTAGTTATAACTACATCGATATCTGGATTATTATTTTCATTGACAAATTCTTCTCTGTTAGCTTCGGATTTTTTGGCAACACATGGCATTACAGATACAACATAAAGTTTTTCCGATGGTATACCCAGTTTTTCAGCAAGGTATGTTTTTGCAATAGCGCCCCACATTTGTTGAGGAGATTTGCATGTTGATGGAAGATTTAATAGGGTTCCATAATGTTTTTCTATGAAATTAATCCATCCAGGACAACAACTAGTAATCATAGGAAGATTTTCACCACTCTTATACCTTCCTAGAAATTCTGTAGCTTCTTCCATAATAGTTAAATCTGCAGCAAAATCAGTATCATAAACCTTATCAAAACCAAGTTCTCTTAGCGCTTCAACCATTTTACCAGTAACAGCACCTTCTTTAATACCAAATTCTTCTCCAAGTGCTGCACGAACAGCCGGAGCAGTTTGAACTACTACAAATTTATCTTTATTTCCTATAGCGTTTAATACATCTATAGTATTATCTTTTTCCATTAATGCCCCAGTAGGACAGACATTTATACATTGACCACATAAAGTACAAGCGCTATTATTTAGCTCTTCAAAGAATGCAGTGCTTATAGTGGTATTAAAACCTCTATTTATTGGTCCAATTGCACCAACCTTTTGAACTTGGCTACAAACAGCTTCGCATCTTCTACATAAAATACATTTAGAAGTATCTCTTACTATAGATGGATTTTTAAGTTCTTTTACAGCTACAGATTTTGAACCAGTATATTTTAAATTAGTTACTCCATAAGTACTAGCAAGCTCTTGGAGTTCACAATTTAAATTTTTTTGACAGGTTAAGCAATCCATAGAATGGTCTGATAATAAAAGTTCAATTATAGTTTTTCTTGCTGCTATTACTCTTGGAGTACTAGTATTAACAACCATACCTGGAGAAACAGCTGTACAACAAGATGGTGCTAAATTTTTTCTTCCTTCCACTTCAACTACACAAACTCTACAAGAACCAGGTTTATTAGTTGTCTTTTTATCATGAAGATTTAGGTAGCAAAGGGTAGGAATTTTTATATTAAGCTTACGTGCAGCATCAAGAATTGTGGTTCCTTGCTCCACTGATATTTCTTTATTATTTATTTTAAGTGTAACTAAACTCAATACTTTCACCTCTTTTAAATTATTAAACTAGATCTATTGCATCAACTGGACAGCTAGATTTACATGCACCACATTTAATACATTTGCTATGGTCAATTACATGCTTAGTTTTAACTTTCCCTTCGATACAGCCAACTGGACATTGTCTTGCACATTTAGTACAGCCAATACATCTATCAGTAATAACAAATTTCATAAGGTCCTTACAAACTCCTGCTGGACAAATCTTATCTACAACGTGACTTCTATATTCATCATAGAAATATTTCATTGTACTAAGAATAGGGTTAGGAGAAGTTTGTCCTAAAGCACAAAGTGAAGTATCTTTTATAGTGTTACTAAGCTCTTGAAGCTTATCCAGATCACTTAAATCACCTTCGCCCTTTGATATTCTTTCAAGAATTTCAAGTAATCGAGTGTTACCAATCCTACAAGGTGTACATTTACCGCAAGATTCCTCTTTTGTAAATTCCAAGTAGAATTTAGCTATATCAACCATACAGTTGTCTTCATCCATTACTATCATTCCACCAGATCCCATCATAGAACCGATAGCACTTAAAGAATCAAAGTCAATAGGAGTATCTAAAAATTCTTTAGGAATACATCCACCAGAAGGTCCTCCTGTTTGAACAGCTTTGAATTCTTTATCAAATTTAATTCCTCCACCTACTTCAAAAAGAATTTCTCTTAAAGTTGTTCCCATAGGCACTTCTACAAGACCAACGTTATTAATTTTACCAGCAAGAGCAAAAACCTTAGTACCAGCGGAAGATTTAGTGCCGATTGAACTAAACCAATCTGCACCATTATTAATAATAGCTGGAATATTCGCTAAAGTTTCAACGTTATTAACGCAAGTTGGCTTATTCCAAAGTCCAGATTCAGCAGGGAATGGTGGTTTATTTGTTGGTTCTCCACGGTTACCTTCTATTGAATGAATAAGAGCAGTTTCTTCACCACATACAAAGGCACCAGCTCCGTATTTAATTTCAATATCAAAATCAAAGCCTGAATTTAGTATATTTTCACCAAGGAGTCCATATTCTCTAGCTTGATTTATAGCAATTCTAAGTCTTTGAATTGCTAGTGGATACTCAGCTCTAATATATATATTACCTTTAGTAGCACCTATAGCATAACCAGCTATAGCCATAGCTTCAAGAACACTATTTGGATCTCCTTCTAAAATCGAACGATCCATGAATGCACCTGGATCACCTTCATCGGCATTACAAATAATATATTTTTGATCAGCATCATAGCCTTTTGCAAATTGCCACTTCTTTCCGGTAGGAAAGCCGCCGCCGCCTCTTCCTCTTAGTCCAGATTTCAATATAACATTTATTACGTCATCAGGAGTGCATTCTGTTAGACATTTTCCAAGAGCTAGATATCCTTTTTCAGCAATATATTCATCAATATTTTCAGGGTTTATTAATCCACAATTTCTTAGAGCTATTCTAACTTGCTTCTTATAGAAAGTCATTTCATCTTGAGTCTTAACTTTTTCTTTTATAGTTGGCTCTTCGTAAAGTAATCTTTGTACAACATTTCCATTAACAATATGTTCATTTATGATTTCTTCAGCATCCTCAGGAGTTACGTGAACATAAAACACATCATCTGGAGTAACTTTTACTATAGGACCTTTTTCACAGAAACCAAAACAACCAGTTATGGAAACGTATACTTCATCTTCCAAACCTAACTTACTAATTTCTTTTTCAAGGTTATCTTTAATTAAATCACTTTGTGCAGACTTACACCCAGTTCCTCCGCAAATAAGTATTTCTTTTTTATAGTTATTTTTTTCACAAACAAAGCCATCGATACCAGTTGCTTTTCTAATATCAAGGGATGATTTGTATTCCTGATAAATTTTGTTTAATTCTTCAAAGGAATTTATTTTATTCAACTTTGTTACCTCCTAATTCTACTCATATTCAGCTAATATACTTTTTACTTGGTCTGGAGTACAGTGACCGTAAACCTTATCATTTACAGTTAAAACAGGAGCTAGACCACAAGCACCAACACATCTTAAAGAACCTAGTGTAAATTTCATGTCTTCTGTAGTTTGTCCAGATTTAATACCTAGTTCTTTTTCAAATTCTTTAAGAACATCTCCAGCACCACGAACAAAACATGCAGTACCCATGCACACATTTATTACATTCTTACCACGAGGTTCAGTAGTGAAAAATGAGTAAAATGTTACAACACCATAAACTTTAGATATAGGTAAATTTAGTTTATCAGCGACGAAAGTTTGAACTTCCTTAGGTAGATATCCAAAGATATGCTGAGCTTTATGCAAAACCTCTATTAAAGCTCCATCTTTGACAGGTAAGGAATTAATAAAGTCTTCTAATTCCTTAAACATTTGATTTTTTTCTAAGTTACAACACACTTAAAAAATACCCCCTTACTAAATAAGTTTAACATTGAAAATATACAAAATATTTTCAATAATTCATCAAATCACTAACAGTATAATACTTTTTTAAAGATTTGTATAGTGGGATTTTAAAAAAATGTAATCTATTACAATAAATATTTATCCGATGACTACCAGCTCTAATACTCCATCTTCTTCGAGGCGGTAGCAAAGAGCTGCTACGTCCCTGGATAACGAGTTCTAAGCTTCCGTGGGAGTGAATACTTCTTCTGAAGCTTAGAACTCTGTTTATCAAGAGCCATATTAGAGAATTTAATTTAATATTTCATATCAATAATTTCTATTAGTACAATAATATTTTATGGTAAATAAAAGAATATAATGGTAAAATATTATTACAAAGTAAATATATGGGGTTGATATTGTGAATTGTTATGATTTAGCCATAGTCAATGGAAATATATATGTGGAAGGGGAATTTATTAGAGGAAATTTGTACATTGATAATGGGATTATTAAAAACCTGTCAAAGGATATTTTCTTATCAAAAGATATTTATGATGCAAAAGGAAATTATGTATTACCAGGATTTATAGATCCTCATGTACATTTTCAGCTTAGGGTGGGTAATGAGGTTTCTGCTGATGATTTTTACAATGGTTCTATAGTAGCTGCATATGGTGGAATTACAACATTTATAGATTTTTTAGATCCAGTAAAAAATATTGAAGAGTTAGAAAAAGCTTTTGTAGACAGAAAAAGAAAAGCAAAGGTTTCTGTTGTAGATTATGGATTTCATAGTACTATTGCAAATTTTCAGGATAATGAAGAACTATTTATTGAGGAAATTAAAAAGAGGGGAATTTGTAGCATAAAATTCTTTACTACTTATAGTTCCAGTAATAGAAAAACTGGATTAAGAACTATTGGTAATTTACTGAAAATTTCGAAAAGAATGAAGGTTATACTTATATCTCATAGTGAAAATGAAGAGTTAATCAGAGAGGGAAAGTTTCCAGTAAGATCCCATGAAGAAAATAGACCCACATTATGTGAGACTACAGAAGTTTTAACTTTAGCTGAAATGACTAAGAATATGGATGGATATATGTATATTGTACACCTTAGTTCAGGAGAATCTTTAAGTCGAATTATGGACTTATATAAAAGTTTAATAAATAAAAATTTATTTATAGAAAGCTGCCCTCAATATTTTTATTTATCTAAAGATAATTATTTATTAAAGGATGGTTTTCTATATACCTTAACACCACCTCTTAGGTCTTTAGAAGAAATTGATGAATTAAGAAAAAATATAGATCATGTTAGTGTAATAGGTACTGATCATTGTCCATTTAAATCTAATGAAAAAGCAAGAGAAACTTTAGATTTAATTCCTATGGGAATAGGTGGAATAGAATATTCTTTTAATTTATTGTATACAATGTTTGGTGATAAAATAATTGATAAGTTTACAAAGAATCCAGCAAAGATTCATGGTTTATATCCTAAAAAAGGAACGTTACTCCCAGGATCAGATGCTGATGTTGTAGTATTTGACCCTTTAGATAGGCATAAAATAAAATACTCTCATTCCAATTGTGACTACAATTTATATGAAGGACTAGATGTAAAAGGTAAAGTAATTACGACTATTTCAAGGGGAAGATTTATTATAAAGGATGGAAAATTGGTAGGTAATGAAAAAGGAAATTACGTAGGTAGAGAGTTAAAGTTATAGAAAACATTAAAAAGCTTGTATAGTTATATATTTTTGTGACTAATTAATCAGTAAGAATAAAGGGAGGTGCTTTAGTAGGATTATAATCTTGCTAAAGAGAATTATGAATTATAAGGTAATAGGTAGTAGTGTATCTAGATTAGATGGTGTGGCAAAGGTTACAGGGAAGGCTAAGTATGCTGATGACTATTTTGAAAGGGAAATGCTAATAGGAAAGGTGCTTAGAAGTCCTTATGCCCATGCAAAAATAAGAAGTATTGATGTTTCTAAAGCAAAAAATTTAGATGGTGTTGAAGCAGTAATTACTTATCAAGATTTACCAAAAATAAAATTTGCAACGGCTGGACACCCTTGGACCTTTGATGAAGCACATAGAGATGTAGAAGATAGATTAATCATTACTGATAAAGTTCGCTTTTGTGGAGAACCAGTGGCGGCAGTTGTAGCCATAGATGAAATAATAGCTCTAAAAGCTATAAAACTTATAGATGTAGAATATGAAGTGTTGCCATTTGTAATGGATCAGGAAGAAGCTATAAAAGAAGGTGCCCCAATAATACATGAAGAAAGACAAAATAATATTATTAGCTCTTTTGGCAATGAAGTAGGAGACGTAGAAATAGAGTTAAAAGAAGCTGACAAAGTATTTACAGGTAAATTTAATACTAGTACTGTACAACATTGTCATCTGGAAAATCATAGTGCGTATGCTTATATGGAGTCAGATGGAAGAATTGTAATAGTAACTTCTACTCAAATACCACATATTGTAAGAAGGATAGTAGGACAGGCACTAGGGATGCCATGGGGAAGAATAAGGGTTATAAAGCCATATATAGGTGGTGGATTTGGAAATAAGCAAGATGTTGTTATAGAGCCATTAACTGCAGCAATGACACTTGCGGTTAATGGAAGACCAGTTAGATATGCATTAACTAGAGAAGAATGTTTTATAGACACAAGGGTTCGTCATGCTATGCGATTTACATTTAAAACTGGAGTTACTAAGGAAGGTAAGTTACTAGCAATAGATATAAAGAACTTAGTAAATAATGGAGCATATGCATCTCATGGACATTCAGTGACCATGAGCTGTGGGAGTAAATTTAGACCATTATATAATTTTAATGCTATAAAATATGAGCCTAAAACTGTATATACTAATATGCCGGTAGCAGGAGCTATGAGAGGATATGGAGTTCCACAAATTTCATTTGCTCTAGAAAGTCATTTAGATGATATTGCTAGAGAACTAAATATAGATCCTGTGGAATTCAGATTGAAAAATTTGGTGAAGCAAAATCATGTAGATCCATCCTCCAAAAATGTGGTGCGTTCCATGGGACTATCACAGTGTCTTGAAAAGGGAATGGAATTAATAAATTGGAATGAAAAGAAAAAGCTATATAAAAATCAAATAGGTAGTTTAAGACATGGAGTAGGAATGGCTTGCTTTAGTTATTTTGCAGGTACCTATCCCGTAGCTCTAGAAGCAGCAGGTGCAAGGATTGTGATGAATCAAGATGGTTCAGTACAGTTGCAAATTGGGGCTACAGAAATTGGTCAAGGTAGTGATACTATATTTGCACAAATGACTTCAGAGGTTTTAGGAATTCCAATTGATATGGTTCATGTAATTTCAAATCAAGATACTGATATTACTCCATTTGATACAGGTGCTTATGCATCAAGACAAACTTTTGTTACAGGTGCTGCAGTTAAAAAAGCTGCTATGGAGGTAAAGAGTAAAGTTCTTCAGTTTGCTAGCAGAAAAAATGGCCTCAATCCAGAGGTAATGGATATAGTTGATTGTAATATAGTTGAAAAAACAACGGGTATAGTTGTCTGTTCTCTTGAGCATATAGCGTTAGAATCATTTTATGATAGGATTTACAGTTCTCCTATAACTAGTGACACTTCTGTTAATATAAGGACTAATGTAGTTGCTTATGGAGCAACCTTTGCAGAGGTTGAAGTAGACATAAAAACTGGTCAAATAACCGTAGTAGAAATATATAATATTCATGATTCTGGAACTATAATTAATCCAATGCTAGCAGAAGGGCAAGTTCACGGTGGTGTAAGTATGGCACTGGGATATGCTTTATCAGAGCAAATGATATTTGATGAGAAGACTGGAAGAGCTCTTAATAACAATCTTTTAGACTATAAATTACAAACTATTTTAGACACGCCTAATATTGGTTCAGCATTTGTAGAAATTCCAGATGATGCAGGAAGTTTTGGACAAAAATCTTTAGGTGAAAATACAACACTTTCTCCAGCCCCAGCTATAAGAAATGCAGTTTTAGATGCAACTGGTGTTGCTTTTAATAGAATACCAATGAATCCACAAAGAGTATTTGAAAAGTTTAAGGAAGAGGGCTTAATATAGGATTTACCTTAAATTTAAGAGTTCAGATTGTATAGTTAGTAGACTATATAAATATAGAAGGAGGTGAATTTTAGTAGAGTGTTAAATCTCTATTAAAGATAAAAATGTTTGATATTAAGAATATACAAGAGCCTAGAAGTGTAGAAGAGGCAGTAAAAATTCTTCATGAAAATAATAATTTAAAAATAATATCTGGTGGAACTGATGTTTTAATTAAATTGCATCATGGTGATATGAAAGAAGTAGAACTTTTAAGTCTAAAAAACTTAAAAGAATTAGACTTCATAAAGGTTCTAGAAAATGACACCATAGAAATTGGCTCCACTACTTGCTTTACCAATATATATAGAAATAAAATTATAAAAGATTTTATTCCTGCTTTAGGGCAAGGTGCTGTATCTATGGGAGGACCACAAATAAGAAATATGGCCACTATTGGAGGGAATGTATGTAATGGAGCTGTTTCAGCAGATAGTGCACCAACTTTATTTGCATTTAATGCTAAATTAAGACTTAGAAGTTTTAAGGGAGAGAGAATAGTTCCAATAGAGGAATTCTACGAAGGTCCTGGAAAGGTTAATATAAGAAAAGATGAAATTCTAATAAGCATTTTAATTGAAAAAAAAGACTATGAGGGAGTAAGAGGAACATATATTAAGTATAGTAATCGAAAGGCAATGGATATTTCTATGCTAGGTGTATGTGTTGTAGCTAGTATGAAGGAAAATAAATTTAAAGATTTAAGAATAGCGTTAGGGGTAGCTGCGCCTACTCCTATAAGATGTAAGGATGCAGAGAAGTATGCCCTTGGTTTAGAATATTCAGAAGAAAATATTAATAATATTGCACAATATGCAGTAAAATCAGCAAGTGCTAGAGACTCATGGAGAGCATCAAAGGCTTATAGGGAGCATTTAATAAAAGAATTAACAGTACGAGGTATTTATGAAGTAACTAAATAAGGTGGGATTTTATTATGATTGATAAGAATTATAAAAAGATATCAGTAAAAGTAAATGGAAAAAATTATAATTTAGAAGTAGATGTGCGAGAATCTTTGTTAGATGTATTGAGAAATAGACTTCAATTTACAGGGGTAAAGCAAGGATGTTCAGTTGGAGAATGTGGAGCTTGTACAGTACTAGTGGATGGAATACCTATAGATTCATGTATTTATATGGCTATTTGGGCTGATAAAAAAGAAATTTTAACCATAGAGGGGGTATCAGAAAATGGAAACTTATCAAAGGTGCAAAAGGCATTTATAGAAGAGGGTGCAATTCAATGTGGATTCTGTACTCCAGGATTAGTACTTACAACTACAGCGTTGGTAAATAGTGGTGAAGATTATACTGATGAAGAAATAAAAAGAGAAATATCTGGACATTTATGTAGATGTACAGGATATCAAAAAATATTTAATGCTACAAAAAAATCCCTTAAGAAATAAATTGAATAGAAAAAATTCCAGTTGATATTTAGGCTGGAATTTTTTGTGGAAAAATAAGAGATATAAAGAGTAGTGATCAACTTTCTATATCTCTTATATAGATTTGGGGAATACAAAGTAGTTATTTGCTTAAAGACATACCAGATTTAGTTTTAATAACAGGTTTTTGAGACTTATCGCTAGGTAAGATTAAATTTAATATTACAGCAAATATAGTTGCAGTTGTTACACCAGAACCAAAGATTATTTGTAAGGATTCTGGGAACATACTAAGAGCTTCAGGTCTAACAATGACACCTACACCTAAAGCAAAAGATATCCCAATTACAAAAATGTTCCTTCTAGTCATATCAACTTTGCCTAGAATTTTAATACCAGAACAAGCAATAGAACCGAACATAACTATACCAGCAGCTCCAAGAACTGGACTAGGCATAATTGATATTAAAGAAGCAAATTTTGGTATCAGACCCATTATAGATAATATTATTCCAGCTATAATTATAACAAACCTACTAGCAACTCCTGTAACATTTATAAGGCCAGTACATTGGCTAAAGGATGTATTTGCAGTAGAGTTAAAAAATCCAGCTAGAATTGATCCAAGGCCATCACAAAGTACACCTCCAGAAAGTTGGTTGTTAGAAACCTCAATTTCACATGCCTCGCCAATAGCTAGAGTATCACCTACAGTTTCTACAGTAGTTGCTAGATAAACAGCTAAAAAACTAATAATCGCTGGTATAGAGAATTTAATTCCGAATTTAAGAGGTCTAGGAATAGAAATCCAAGATGCAGCAGATATTGGAGTAGTATCTAATAAGTTGAAAGGAATAGCTAATAAATATCCACATAATATACCTATAAATATTGAGCAAGAACTTATAAAAGTATTTTTAGATTGATTGGTAATTATAATAATAATTAGGACAATAGCACCAAGCAATAAAAATTTAGGATCTCCATAGTTTGGGTTTCCAGAGCCTCCAGCTAACCAATCAATTCCAACAGGAATGATAGTGATACCTATCATAGTAACAACAGTACCAGTAACAAGTGGTGGAAAAATTTTTTTAACATGGTTAATAAAAAAGCTTAGAATTACTTCTAGTAAGGCACCTACCATTGTAGCTGTACATATGGTAGCAATACCTAAAGTCATATTGCCGTTATAAGTGCTACCGATGGCAATAGCCGGACTTACAAAAGCAAAGGAGGTACCCATGATAAATGGAAGCTTGCTTCCTATGGGTCCAATACCTTTAGCTTGAATAAGTGTTGTAAGACCAGAAGCAAATAGGGCACATGAAACCAGAAATGATGTATCAGATATTTTTAATCCTAGTGCACCAGCTACTACTAGTGGAACTGCTACTATACCACTGAAACATGCAAAAATTGCTTGAAATGCAAGAATTAAAGTTTGTTTCATAGGTGGTTTGTCATCTAGTTTAATTCTAAGAAGCGATTTCTTTGGAGCGTTAGTTGTTTGCAATTTAATTCCCCCTCTAAATTTATAATTATATCTTATGCATAATGCATGAAGTGCTATAAATATTTTACTAACCAGTTAATATAAAAAATAAAGAAAAAATATATACTTAACTATAGTTTATGAATAAGTATAATAAGGATATGAATAAATATTAAGATAATAAAATAATTTAAGCTTGAAATGAATAAATTTAAATTATTTAAATTTTACCAATTAAGAGGATAAAATGCAATAAATTTACATGAAATAAATAGAAAAGTTTTAATTATCTGGTTTGAATATTGACATTAAATGTAATGGGAGTTATAATTTGATTAATTAGTCAGTAAAGGTAAATTGTGACGAATTTGAAAAATATAAGTATAAATTTATTTTGGAATAGGAGATTAATAAATTGAGGAGTGGATTTTGTGGAGAATATTAAAACCCTTATGGAGAGACTTAAAAAACTAGATTTCAGGGAGATGTATAATAATGATTTTTTCTTAACATGGGAAAAAAGTAACGAAGAATTAGAATCAGTATTTGTTGTTGCTGATATTCTTCGTACAATGAGAGAAAATAATATATCGACGAAAATATTTGATAGTGGATTAGGTATTTCGGTATTTAGAGACAATTCTACTAGAACTAGATTTAGTTTTGCTAGTGCGTGTAATTTATTAGGGCTAGAGGTACAAGATCTCGATGAAGGAAAATCTCAAATTGCTCATGGAGAAACTGTCCGTGAAACTGCAAATATGATTTCTTTTATGGCAGACATAATTGGAATTAGAGATGATATGTTTATAGGAAAGGGTAATGCTTATATGAAAGAAGTTTCTAATGCTGTTCAGGAAGGTTACACTGATGGAGTATTAGAACAACGTCCAACTCTGATTAATTTACAATGTGATATAGACCATCCAACTCAATGTATGGCAGATTTATTACACTTGATTCACTATTTTGGTGGAGTGGAAAATTTAAAAGGTAAAAAATTAGCTATGACTTGGGCTTATTCACCTTCTTATGGAAAACCACTCTCGGTTCCGCAAGGAGTTATTGGACTTATGACAAGAATGGGAATGGAAGTTGTATTAGCACATCCAGAAGGATATGATGTACTTCCTGAAGTAGAAGAAGTTGCTAAGGTAAATGTAGAGAAAAATGGTGGAAGCTTTACAAAGACTAATTCTATGAAAGAAGCCTTCGAAAACGCAGATATAGTTTATCCAAAGAGCTGGGCACCATTTGAAGCTATGGAAAAACGTACAGAACTATATTCAAAGAGGGATATAGCAGGTATTGATGAACTTGAAAAAGAATTGTTGAAAGAAAATGCTAGATATAAGGATTGGGAATGCAATGAAAAAATGATGGAGCTTACTAAGGATGGTAAAGCATTATATCTTCATTGTTTACCAGCGGATATAACAGGTGTAAGTTGTGAAATTGGAGAAGTAGGAGAATCTGTATTTAATCGTTACCGTGAATTACTATATCGTGAAGCTGGATATAAACCATATATTATTGCTGCCATGATGTTCTTAAGTAAAGTTAAGGATCCTATATCTGTTTTTGAGAAATTGCTGGAAGAAGATAAGCCGAGATTTATAGAAAAATAAAGAGTAAATAGATTAATTAAATTATGTATTTACTTAAGGGTATATAATGCTTTTAAGTAACTTATGAATTATAGGGGGAGTAAATATGAGTGACAAAATACGCCCAATAAGTTTTGAAAAACTCATTAACTGGATTTTTACTGAACTAAAAACTAAAGATAGTATTTTTGGAATTCATAAGGATAAGTTTTACTATGGAATCCCTAATAACACTATCCCTTTTTTAGGAGAGAAGTTAGGCCTACCAATTGGACCAGCAGCAGGTCCTAGTTCACAATTAGCTCAAAATATTATAGCAGCATATCTTACTGGTAGTAGATTTATTGAGTTAAAGACAGTCCAGATTATTGATGGAGAAGATCTTCCAGTGTTAAAGCCATGTATTAATGCTGAGGATGAATGCTATAACGTAGAGTGGTCTACAGAACTAACTGTAGAAGAAGCTTATGAGGAATATGTGAAAGCTTGGATTATATTGCATGTTTTAATGAAGGAACTTAACTTAAGCGTAGAAAGAGACTTTGTTTTTAACATGAGTGTAGGATATGATTTTGAGGGAATAAAATCAGATAAAATAGATTCCTACATAGAAAATTTGAAAAATTCACAAGATACAAAAATATGGAAGGAATCTATTCAAGTGTTGGAGAATAATATAGAAAAATTTTATAGATTTTCAATTGAAGATTTATATAAAATTTCATCAAGGGTGTGTAATTCAATTACGCTATCAACTCTACATGGATGTCCTCCACAAGAAATAGAAAGAATTGCTACTTATTTATTAAAAGAAAAACATCTTCATACCTTTGTAAAGATGAATCCTACATTGCTTGGTGAAGCGTTTGTAAGAAAAACTCTTAATAAAATGGGTTATGAATATATAAAACTAAATTCACATCATTTTAAAAATGATCTGCAATACGATGATGGAATAAAAATGATAAAAAAATTAAAAGCTGTAGCTGAAATGGAAAGTATGGAGATAGGAGTAAAACTTACCAATACTCTTCCGGTAAGGATATTAAATGAAGAACTACCAGGAGAAGAGATGTACATGTCAGGTAGGTCCTTATATCCTTTATCTATTAATTTAGCAAGTAACCTTTCAGAGGAATTTGAAGGAAAATTATATATTTCATATTCTGGTGGAGCTGAATTCTTTAATGTAGATAAGATATTTGAAACAGGAATATGTCCAATAACTTTTGCTACTACAATATTAAAACCAGGTGGTTATGAAAGAATTAACCAGATAGCTAAAAAGGTAGAACCACTTATTTCTAATAGAAAGTCAACAATTGATATGCAATTACTAAAAATACTAGCAAAGGAATCAATTGATGATAAGCACCACCTTAAGAAAGCAAGGGGAGTTAAAAGTAGAAAAATATATAAGGACTTACCAATATATGATTGTACAATTTCACCTTGTAGTGAAGGCTGTCCCATTGAACAACAGATTCCAAAGTATATAGAGCTTGTGGGAGAAGGAAAATATGATGAAGCTTTTCAAGTAATAGTTAGTGATAATGCAGCACCAGCTATAACAGGAACTTTATGTAATCATAACTGTCAAAATAAATGTACTAGACTAGATTATGATAGTTCCTTAGAAATTAGAAGAATGAAAAAAATAGCCGTGGATAATGCTGAGGACATATATATAAAGAATATAAAGCCAAGCCCAATAAAAAGTCATAAAAAGGTAGCTATCATAGGAGCAGGAGTAGCAGGTTTATCTACAGCCATGTATCTTAGAAGAAATGGTATTAGTGTAGAAGTGTTTGAAAAAAGAAATAAACCATATGGGATTATAAATTATGTAATTCCAAGTTTCAGGATAGATAGTTTAGCTTTAGAACAGGATTTTAAAATGGTAAAAAGCCATGGAGTTAAGATAAATTTTGATGTAGCTGAACAGGTTGATTTAAATGTTCTAAGGAAAAATTTTCATTATGTTGTCCTAGCAACTGGAGCTTGGAAGCCAGCGTGTATTTCACTTAAAAAAGGTAATGATAGAGTCTTAAATGCTATTGAATTCTTAGAAGATTTTAAAGAAAACAGTGAGGATATAAAACTAGGAACCCATGTATGTGTTATTGGTGGAGGGGACGTAGCCATGGATGTATCTCGTGCTGCCAAAAGAGTTAATGGAGTTGAAAAGGTAACTATTATATATAGGAGAACTAAAGATTTAATGCCTGCTAGGAGAGAAGAAATTAAATTAGCTATTGAAGAAGGCATTGAATTTAAAGCGTTATTATCCCCTGTAGCATTAGAAGATAATATTCTTGTATGTGAAAGAATGATTTTAGGAGAACAAGATAAATCAGGTAGAAAAAGTCCAATTCCCATAGGAAAATATGAAAATATCAATGCGACTACAGTTATAGCAGCTGTTGGAGAAAAAATAGATTCAGAATTATTTAAAAGTCTTGGTATAGATATAAATTCTAAAGGACTTCCTGAAGTAAACAGTAAATGTGAAACTAATATATCTAACGTATATGTAGCTGGAGATGCTAAAAGTGGTCCAGGTACTATAGTAGAAGCATTGTCTCATGGGAAAATTATAACTAGGGACATTTTAAAAAAAGAAAATATGCCTTGTGATTTCCTTAGGGTTGAGGAAAATACTTGTGGATATGAACTTAAGAAATCTTATGAAAGAAAGGGTGTACTACTTGAAACAATACCTTCCAAGGAAGAGGCTATCAGATGTCTTAAATGCAATAATATTTGTGAAATATGCGTAGATGTTTGTCCTAATAGAGCAAATGTGTTTATAGATATTAAAGAAGGTCCTATAGAAGGTCATCAAATTATACATTTAGATGGTATGTGTAATGAATGTGGAAATTGTGGAGTATTTTGTCCATATAAAGGCAATCCTTACAAAGATAAAACTACTATATTTTGGAGTGAGGAAGATTTTGAAAACAGTAGCAATTCAGGTTTCTGTGTAATAGATTCTATTAAAGGTATTTTTAAAGTTAGGGATGAAAAAGGTGAAATTTATAATTGGTGTATTGAAGAAAATAACTCAGAATCAATCTCCAAGGAAATGAAATCTATTATAGAAACTTGTGTAAACAGGTATAAATATATAATCTAGAAGTATTTAATTAAGGTTAAATTATTTAATCCATAGGGGGAGTGTGAATGCTACTAGTAGGTAATGGGATAGTTGTAACCAGAGATGATTTAAACACAATTATAGATGATGGATGTATAGTTATAGAAAAAGATAAAATTTTAGAAGTAGGAATTACAAAAAAAATAAAAGAAAAATATCTAGACTATAAATTCATTGATGCAAGAGGAAAATTAATAATGCCGGGTTTTATAAATACACATATGCATTATTACAGTACCTTTGCTAGAGGAATTGCTAATGATAGTCCTCCAGCAAAATGTTTTTTAGATATATTGAAGGGATTATGGTGGAGATTAGATAAAAAGTTAACCCTAGAGGATGTATACTATAGTGCAATAGTTCCAATGATAGATCAAATTAAAAATGGTGTAACAACTTCCTTTGATCATCATTCCAGTCCATATGGTTTAAGGGGGAGTTTATTTACTATTGCGGATGCAGCTAAGGAGGTAGGTATTAGAAGTAATCTGAGTTATGAAACTTCTGATAGAGATGGGAAGAACGTAGTAAAGCAAAGTATTGAAGAAAATATTGAATTTATAAAGTATTGTAATAGAGAAAAGGATGATATGATAAAGGGATTATTTGGACTTCATGCATCTATGACTATTAGTGAAAATACTGTAGAGAGATGCCTAACAGCCATAGAGGGTTTAAATACAGGATTCCATGTACACTGTGCTGAGGGAATTGAAGATGTACAAGATTCTATGGAAAAGTATGGTGTAGGCGTAATTGAAAGATGGTATAAAAGAGGCGTTCTTTCTGATAAAACTATGGCTATTCATTGTGTACACATAACTGATGAGGAAATGGATATGCTGAAAGAAAAGAATTCCATAGTAGTTAATAATCCTCAATCTAATATGGGTAATGCAGTGGGAACATCACAAATCTTAAAAATGACTAAAAAACAAATATTGTTGGGGTTGGGAACAGATGGATACACCTCTGATATTTTAGAGTCTTATAAAACTGGAAGTACTATTCAAAGGCATGAAGCTAAGGACTCAACGGTAGCTTGGGTAGAATTACCACAAATGCTTTTCAAAGGTAATAGATTTATAACTGAAAGATTTATAGATAACTCCATAGGAATTATAAAAGAAGGTGCATTAGCTGACGTTATAATTGTTGACTATAATCCTCCAACACCCATATATAAAGGTAATATAGATAGTCACATTCTATTTGGAATAAGTGGGAGACATGTTGAAACTACTATTGTAAATGGGAAGATTATAATGATGAATAGAAAACTGGTTAATTTAGATGAGGAAAGAATTAGGGCTAGAAGTAGAGAACTAGCAGCGGAGGTTTGGAAGAGGTTTTAAAAAGGAGTGAAAAAGGGTGGACATTTTAAATGTTCTTACTGTTACTAAAGGAGAAAAAATATCTATAGTAGGAGCTGGAGGAAAGACCACTCTTATGTTTATCCTAGCAGAAGAGTTGAAAAAAAGAGGAAGAGTTCTTATAACAACAACAACTAAAATATATCTACCTAAAAGAAATCAATACAATTGTTTAATTCTAAAGGACAGCTTTGGAGATCATATTGATGAAGAAAGTAAGTATATTCTAAATGGAAATATAGTATATGTATACTGTGGAAATATAAGTAAAACAAAGGAACCAGATGGTGAAATTCATGTTTATGGTTCTAGTGTTAATGGAGAAAATAAAGTAATTGGAATTGATGATAAAAGTATTTCTAATATACTTAACAATTATGATTATATTTTAATAGAATCTGATGGAGCAAAAGAAAAAACTTTAAAAGCTTGGAAGGAAGATGAGCCAGTAGTAAGTAATTTTACTAGTACAACAATAGGAGTTTTAAGCGGAGAAGCCTTAAATTTAAAAATCCTTGATGGAAATATTCATAGGATTGATGAGTTTTTAAAACTTACAAATAAAAGCGTAGGAGATAGTATAAATGAAGAAGATTTGCTAGCTTTAATATTTAAAAAAGAAGGATTATTTAAAAACTCCAAAGGTAGAAGAATTTTATTTATAAATAAGGTAGAAGAAGAGGACTTTAAGAAGTTAGAAAATCTAATAGAATATATAACAATAAAAAATAAAGAATTAAAGTTATTAGACGGAATACTTATTGGAAGTTTATTAAATAAAACATATAGGGTTATATATGAAGAATCTACAGAAAAGCTTTAAGGGGGATTCAATGTGGTAACTGGGATTGTTATGGCATCAGGCCGTAGTACTAGGATGGGAAGGTATAAATTACTATTAAAGTATAAGGGTAAATATCTAATAGAATATGTTTTAGATGCAGTAAATAAAAGTAATTTAGAAGATAAAATTGTAGTAACTGGCAATGAAACAATAGCAGAGTTAGCTCAGACTAGAGATTTAAAAGTAGTTAAAAACTCCCAGGCATATATGGGACAAAGTCAATCTATAAAACTTGGGTTGAAAGCTGCATCTAAAATATCTGGATATGCTTTTATTACAGGGGATCAACCTTTTTTAAATGAGAGTCTTATAAATAAACTTATCGAAGAATTTGAAAAAAATCAAGATAAGTTTATTGTACCAATTTATAAAGGTAGAAGAGGAAATCCTGTAATATTTCCATGGAAGTATCGAAATGAACTTTTAGCACTTAATGGAGATTTGGGCGGAAAAACTATTTTAAAAAATCATGAGGATAATATATTTTTTGTGGAAGTAGATGAAGAATATTTTCTTTGGGATATTGATACAGAAAAGGATTATATAGAATTATTACAATCAAATTATCATTAAGCAAGGGGACGATTTGGTGATAAATAATAGAATAATTGTAAGAGGTGGAGGCGATATTGCCTCAGGTACTATACAAAAACTTCATAGAAGTGGATTTAAAGTCCTAGTACTTGAGATAGAGATACCTTCTAGTATTAGAAGAAATGTATCTTTTAGTGAAGCAGTATTTGATGGTGAAACAACAATTGAAGGTATGAAGGGTGTTCTTGTTAGAACCTATGATGAAATACTAGAAGCTTGGGATATGGGATATATTTCGGTAGCTGTTGATAGATATGGAAAGCTCATTGAAACAGTTAAACCTATTGCTGTAGTTGATGCAATTTTAGCGAAAAAAAATTTAGGTACCACTATAGATATGGCACCTATAACCATTGCATTAGGCCCTGGATTTAAAGCAGGTATAGATGTAAATGTAGTAGTAGAGACCATGAGAGGACATAGTTTGGGAAGATTAATATTTGATGGATATGCTTTAGAGGATACAGGAGTACCAGGATCTATATGTGGTTATGCAAAGGAAAGAGTAATTTATAGTTCTTATGAAGGAAAAATTAAGAATATAAGACAAATAGGAGATATAGTTAAAGCTAATGAAACTATAGCACTAATAGATGATTTAGAAGTAAAAGCTAAAATTGATGGAGTGCTAAGAGGCATTATTAGAGATAACACTTATGTTACAAAGGGGTTAAAAATTGCAGATGTAGATCCAAGGCATGATGAGATCAGTAATTGCAATACTATTTCTGATAAGTCAAGAACTATAGGTGGATCAGTTCTAGAAGGAATATTATACTTTCAATCTATTATACCCTTTTTATCTGTAGCAAACTAAATAAAAGTTTCTAGTTTATTGGTATTACTAAACTTATTTAGTAATATCAATAAATTAGATTATAATGCAGGTTAATTGTATTGAATTATATAGGTTTTTATTTGAATTAACTAATTAATTAGTTAGTAAGTATTTAAATTATTCAAATAATGGTTGAAAAATAAAATATATTTATATTTAAAGGGGGATTTAAATATGTCAGAAATTACATGCCAAGAAGAAATACTGAAGTTAGCAAAAAACTATAAGGCTGATATGACAAGGTTCTTAAGAGACATGATAGCTATTCCTAGTGAAAGTTGTGATGAAGAGAGAGTAGTTTTAAGAATCAAAGAGGAAATGGAAAAAGTAGGTTTTGACAAAGTAGAAATAGACAAGATGGGAAATATACTAGGTTATATAGGACATGGCAAACATGTAATTGCTATGGATGCTCATATTGATACTGTTGGAATTGGAGATATAAATAATTGGACTAATGATCCATATGAGGGTTATGAAGATGATGAAGTTATTTATGGTAGAGGTGGTTCTGATCAAGAAGGTGGAATGGCTTCAATGGTTTATGCAGGTAAGATAATCAAAGATTTAAATTTAGAAGATGATTACACTCTAATAGTTACAGGTACTGTACAGGAAGAAGATTGTGATGGATTATGCTGGCAATATATTATAAATGAAGACAAGATAAAACCAGAATTTGTAGTAATAACTGAACCAACTTCAACTAATATTTATAGAGGGCACAGAGGGCGAATGGAAATAAAAGTGACAACTCATGGAATTAGTTGTCATGGTTCAGCTCCAGAAAGAGGAGATAATGCGATATTCAAAATGGGTCCTATTCTTAATGAATTAAAAGAGTTAAATAAAAGATTAATAGATGATCCATTCTTAGGAAAAGGAACTTTAACAGTTTCAGAAATATTCTTTTCTTCACCTTCTAGATGTGCAGTAGCTGATGGTTGTACTGTTTCCATAGACAGAAGACTTACTAATGGGGAGACTTGGGAATACGCTTTAGATCAAATAAGAGAATTACCTTCAGTTAAAGAGGCTAAGGCTAAAGTAGAAATGTATACCTATGAAAGACCTGCCTATACAGGACTTATCTATCCAACAGAGTGCTATTTTCCAACTTGGGTTCTTGAAGAATCACATCCAGCTTGTAAAACTTTAATAGATTCTTATAAAGGGTTGTTTAAGGAAGATCCATTAGTAGATAAGTGGACATTTTCGACTAATGCAGTATCTATAATGGGAAGGTATGGTATACCTTGTGTTGGTTTTGGTCCAGGCCATGAAGATCAAGCTCATGCACCAAATGAATTAACCTGGAAAGATGAACTTGTAAAATGTGCAGCTATGTATGCTTTAATTCCAATTACCTACGTAAAAGAATACTGTAAGTAAGACTCCAAATCTATGATTTGGTTAGTCGCACTTACTCATTCGACGAAGGAGAAGGAGTTTCATTTAATACAACTCCAAATCTATGATTTGGTTAGTCGCACTTACTCATTCGACGAAGGAGAAGGAGTTTCATTTAATACAACTCCAAAACTATGATTTGGTTAGTCGCACTTATTCATTCGACGAAGGAGAAGGATTTTTAGAGGTTAAGTCAATAAAACTGAGGTGAGATTATGGAAAAAGTTAAGGGATTAGTATGTTCTAAATGTGGTAAGAAAGTTGGAGAAGAAGTAATGTATCACTGCCCAGACTGTGGCATAGAAGGAACACTAGATGTAATTTATAATATGGACTTAGTTAAAAAGGAATTAACTAAGGAACATCTAAAAGAAAATGAAGATAAGAATATTTGGAGATATACTCCTATTCTTCCTCTGGAATCTAGAGAAGGTATAACACCTTTACAAATAGGAGGAACACCACTTTATAAAGCTAATAGATTAGAAAAGTTATTAAATATAAAGAATGTATATGTAAAGGATGAAGGTAGGAATCCTACAGCATCCTTTAAGGATAGAGCTACAGCTATTGGTGTGGCCAAAGCAATAGAGCTAAAAAAAGATATTATGTGTGCAGCATCTACAGGCAATGCAGCTTCTTCTCTTTCAGGATTTGCAGCTTGTATGGGAATAAAAAACTATATATTTGTTCCTAAAAACATTCCAGAGGCAAAACTAACACAACTTCTAGTATTTGGAAGTGATGTAATTTTAGTAGATGGTGATTATGATGTAGCATTTGGATTTTGTTTAGAAGCTGTGAATCATTTTGGTTGGTATAACAGAAGTTGTGCCATAAATCCTTACTTAGCAGAAGGGAAAAAAACTGCTGCTTTTGAAATATGCGAGCAATTAAACTTTAAGGTGCCAGACAAAGTAATTATGTCTGTGGGGGATGGATGTTCCATATCTAGTGTATGGAAAGGGTTTAAGGAATTTTATGAACTAGGTTTAATAGATCGGCTTCCAACAATGGTATCAGTACAAGCAGAAGGAGCTAATCCAGTTAATAGAGCTTATAGAAATGGAATAAGAGCATTTAGTTATATACCACCAGTAACTATTGCAGATAGTATATCTGTAGGAGTTCCGAGAAATGGATATAAAGCTTTAAATGCTCTTGAGGAAAGCAATGGGATTGCTATTGATGTCAGTGATGAAGAAATTTTAAGTGCAATAACAACCTTAGCAAGGCAGACTGGAGTATTTGGGGAACCAGCAGGAGTAACTAGTTTTGCTGGACTTAAAAAATTAGTTGAACTAGACCAAATAAGAGAAGATGAAACGGTGATTATTGTAGTTTCTGGTAGTGGTCTTAAGGATATAAAATCAGCTCAACAAGCAGTTAATAAGCCAGCTTTAATAAAGCCGGATATGAATAAATTGATTGAATATTTAAAATGTTTGTCCTAAATGATAATGAATTCCTTTATAAAGATTTTGAGGAGGATATAAAATGCATAAATTAATAGATTTAGAAGTTAATGAGGATCAAATTCTAAAAACAGCAGAGAGTGCAAAAGAGAGAAATATAATTATTCCTACTATTGCTCAAATGAAGGATCCAAATAAAATACCAGAAGAGATTAAAAATAAACTTGCCGAAACTGGCCTTTGGGATATTGATCCAATCAACTTATTTAGAATATCTTGGTATAATCAGCCAATTAAAGAAGGCGGTTTATATAACACATTACCTAATTATATAGAAATACCACAAGAAATATCAGGAGTTAAAGCTAGGATTTTTGCTATGTCAGGAAAGTTTTTTCCTATAGGAGCTCATAAAGTTGGAGCAAGCTATGCTTGTCTTGTACCAAGACTAGTAACAGGGCAATTTGATCCAAAGTTTCATGAAGCTGTTTGGCCATCAACTGGAAATTACTGCCGAGGAGGGGCTTATAACTCAACATTACTAGGGTGTAAATCAATCGCTATTCTACCTCAGAATATGAGTAAAGAGCGTTTTAATTGGCTTAAGAGCATAGCTGGAGAAGTAATTGCAACTCCAGGATGTGAAAGTAATGTTAAAGAGATCTATGATAAGACTTGGGAACTCAGAAGAACTAGAGATAATGTTGTTATATTTAATCAATTTGGAGAACTTGGAAATCATCTTTGGCATTATGAAGTAACTGGTAATGCCATGGTTTCCATAATAGAACATGAAAAAGGAGATAATGGAAAAGTAGCTGGTATTTGCTTAACTTCAGGTTCAGCAGGTACCTTAGGAAGCGGAGATTTCATTAAAGATAAATATCCAGGAGCTAAACTTGCAGTTGGGGAAGCCCTTCAATGTCCAACACTTTTAAATAATGGTTTTGGTGATCATAGAATTGAAGGTATAGGAGATAAGCATGTACCTTGGATTCATAATGTAAAAAATACAGATATGGTTATCGCTATAGATGACAATGATAGCTTAGCTATGTTTAGACTATTCAATGAACCGGTTGGTCAACAATATTTAAGATCCATTGGAGTGTCAGAAGAAGTTATAGAAAAGCTTACATGGATAGGTATTTCTGGAGCAGCCAATATAATATCTGCAATAAAATTTGCAAAATACTATGAGCTTGACGAAAATGATATGGTATTAACTGTTCTTACAGACTCAGCAGAAATGTATCAATCTAGACTTGAAGAAATGGAAAAAAATAGGGGTCATAAATATGAAGAAAAGGATGCTATGGTTGATTACAACAGAAGTATTATAGGTATAAAAACAGATTCTATGGAAGAGCTAACTTATGCGGCTAAGAAGAGAATTCATAATTTGAAATATTATACATGGATAGAACAACAGCAATATGAATTAAATGAATTAAATGCTCAATGGTATGACTATGATAATTATTGGGGAAGACTTCATAAAATGGCACCAGAATTAGATAAATTAATAGAGAAATTTAATGAAAAAGTTAAAAACTTATAAGAAATAAAAGTAAATTTTATAGCCTTGTAATCAAGCATACATTATAATTTAAATATGCTAGGACCCTGAGTTTATATTATATTTGATGGGTCCTATTCAGCTATATAATATGTTGGTGAATTTATACATTAGTAAATTATTAGGAGGAAATTTATGTATGAGTTTGTGCTAAACGGAAAAAATATTTCATTTGAAGAAAATATGAACTTGCTTGAATACTTAAGGGAAGAAGCAAATTTAACATCAGTTAAAAATGGATGTGGAGAAGGTGCTTGTGGAGCTTGTATGGTTTTAATAAATGGAGTTCAAGGAAGGGCGTGCATAAATACTCTTGAAAAAATTAATGGCAAAGAAGTACAAACTGTTGAGGGTTTATCAGAATTCGAAAAACAAGTATTTTCATGGTCTTTTTCAAAGGTTGGTGCAGTTCAGTGTGGATTTTGTATTCCAGGCATGGTGATTAGTGCTAAGGGATTATTTAATAGAAATTTAAATCCATCTAAAGATAAGATAAAAGCAGCTATTAAAGGAAATGTATGCAGATGCACAGGCTATGTAAAGATAATAGAAGCAATTGAATTAGCAGCACAAATTTTTCTGCAGGGAAAACTAAATTTTGATTTAGAACGAAACGGTTCTATAGGAAAATCGTTAACAAGAATTGATGCTATGGATAAAATTTTGGGAACTGCTATATATGTTGATGATATGAAGGTTGATGGGCTTGTATATGGTTCCGCATTAAGAACAAAATATCCAAGAGCACTGGTTAAAAAAATTAATATAGATAAAGCTCTAAATCATCCTAATGTTATAACTATATTAACAGCAAAGGATATACCTGGGAATAGATATATTGGACATATTTCAAAGGATTGGCCAGCTTTAATAGCAGTGGGAGAAGAAACTAGATACGTGGGAGATGCTATAGCACTAGTGGCTGCAAAATCAAAAAAGGCTTTAATGGAAATTTTACAGCTTATAGAAGTAGAATATGAAGAGCTTGTACCACTAACGAAACCTGAAGTGGCTATGAGATATGATGCTCCAAGAATTCATCCTGAAGGAAATATATATAGAAATGAAAGAGTTAGAAGAGGTAATATTGAGGATGCATTAAAAAACTCTAAATATATAGTTACTAATTCTTATTCAACTCCATTCACAGAGCATGCTTTTTTGGAACCGGAAAGTGCTTTGGCAATGCCGGATGGAGATGGAGTGCTAGTTTATACTGGCTCCCAAGGAATTTATGATGAGCAAAGAGAAATATCAGAACTATTAGGGCTGCCTAAGAAAAAAATAAGGTGTATTAGTAAATATGTTGGAGGTGGCTTTGGTGGAAAAGAGGATATGAGTGTTCAACATCATGCAGCTTTACTAGCATATATTATAAAAATGCCTGTGAAGATTACTTTAAGTAGGAAAGAAAGCATAATGATTCACCCCAAAAGACATGCTATGGAAATTGAAGTAACTACAGCATGTGATGAAGAAGGAAAATTAACAGCTTTTATAGCTAATATAGTTGCCGATACTGGAGCATATGCATCTTTAGGAGGACCAGTATTACAAAGGGCATGTACCCATGCAGCAGGACCATACAGATGTGATAATGTTGATATCACTGGCACAGCAGTTTATACTAATAATCCACCAGCAGGAGCTTTTAGAGGATTTGGGGTAACTCAATCTGTATTTGCAGGGGAATGTAACTTAAATCTTTTAGCCAAAAAGGTTGGCATATCAAGCTGGGAAATTAGATATAGAAATGCTGTAGAACCAGGAGATATACTAACTAATGGTCAGATAGCTGATTCAGGTACAGCAATTAAAGAAACGTTACTAGCTGTAAAAGATGAATATTATGGAAATGAAATTGTAGGAATTGCTTGCTGTATGAAAAATAGTGGAATAGGAGTTGGACTTCCTGATATAGGTAGGTGTAACTTAGTCATAAAAGATGGAGTTATTAATGTGAGAACTAGTGCAGCTTGTATAGGTCAAGGCATAGGTACTATAATGACACAGATCATTTGTGAAATTACTGGATTATCACCCAATAAAGTTGCAATAGGTTTTCCTGATACCTTTGATTCACCTAATTCAGGAACAACTACAGCTTCAAGACAGACTTTGTTTACAGGAGAGGCTGTTAGGATTGCTACGATGAAGTTTATGGAAGAAGTGATGAAGCAATATAGTGAAGAAAAATTAATAAACCATGCAAAAGAAAGTTGCATAGAGCGTAGTATAATTAGAAAATGGCTCTTAAATAATACAGATAAGGTTTTGAATTTATTAAATGATAGAGAATTTTATGGAGAATACAGGGGAATAACAGACCCTATAAATTCTCCAAAGGAAAATCCTGTTAGTCATGTAGCCTATGGGTATGCAACTCAACTTGCAATACTTGATAAAAATGGTAAACTTAAAGAGATAGTTGCTGCTCATGATGTGGGAAGAGCAATTAATCCTATAAACGTGGAAGGACAAATTGAGGGGGGAGTTGTTATGAGTTTAGGATATGCTTTAACAGAGGATTATCCACTTAATAATTGCATACCTATAGCTAAATTTGGAACTTTAGGTTTATTTAGAGCTCCAGCAGTTCCTAAGATATTACCTATAATAATAGAAAAGAATACTAGTGATTTAGCCTATGGGGCAAAAGGGATAGGAGAAATAACATCTATCCCAACAGCGCCGGCAATTCAAGGAGCTTACTATATGCTAGATCATAAATTCCGAACTAATTTACCTCTAGAAGATACATTTTATACGAAATAAGAAAAAAAGAGTTCACTAGGTAGAAAGATTAAATTATAGTTTGAATATGATAATTTAATTAAGGAGGAATGTGATGAGCCAGATTAAAGCAATAAAAGGAAACATTATTTTTACCAAAAACTTTGGAGAATATGAAATAATCGAAAATGGGTATGTGGTACTAGTGAATAAGATAATAAAGGGAGTATATGAAGTATTACCAGAAGAACTTAAAAACGCATTAGTAACAGATTATGGAGATAAATTAATTATTCCTGGTTTTGTTGATTTGCACCTTCATGGACCTCAATTTCCTAATTTAGGGTTAGGATTAGACAAGGAATTAATGCCATGGTTAGAGACATATACTTTTCCAGAGGAAGAAAAGTATTGGGATACAACCTATGCAAAAGATGTATACACTAGTTTAGCAAGAGAACTTTGGAAAAATGGAACTACTAGAAGTTGTATATTTGCCACAGTACATCTAGATTCAACAAAGCTCTTAATGGATATCTTAAACCATTCAGGTCTCGGTGCTTATGTAGGAAAGGTAAATATGGATAGAAATTGTCCGGAATTTTTAAGAGAAGATTCAGTAAAATCTATTGAAGATACGGAAAACTTTATAAATGCATATGGGGATAAGTATGAACGTGTAAAACCAATTATAACTCCTAGATTTGTCCCAACTTGTACTACGAAATTATTAAGAGGATTAGGTGACTTAGCTGAAAAATATAAAATACCAGTACAGTCACACTTAAGTGAAAATAAAGATGAAATAGAATTTGTAAAATCCTTGCATCCAGAGTATAAAAATTATGCCAGTATTTATAAAGATGCAGGGCTTCTTGGTAATCAACCAACAATTATGGCTCACTGCGTATTACTTGAAGATGAAGAAATAGAAATGCTTAGGCAAAATAAAGTGTTTGTAGCTCATAGTCCAAATTCAAACTCCAATTTAGCAAGTGGTATAGCTCCAATTAGAAAATTTATAGATGAAGGAATACCAATTGGACTTGCTTCTGACATATCAGGAGGACATAGCTTGTCTATGTGTAACGTAATGGTAGACAGTGCACAAGCATCAAACATTAAATGGATTGAAAGTGGTAAAAAAGAAGCACCACTAAATACAGCTGAATTGTTTTATTTAGCAACTAAGGGAAGTGGAAGTTTCTTTGGAAAGGTTGGTAGCTTTGAAAAAGGTTACGAATTTGATGCATTAGTTATAGATGATAGTTCATTAAAAAGTTTCAAAAAACTATCAATACAAGAAAGATTACAAAAATTTATTTACACAGGAAATCCTAAAAATATCATTAAAAGGTATGTGGCTGGAAAAATTATAGATGAGCCATATAGGTAAATTAAAAACTATATACTTTTAGATGAAATTGGGGTTAAGTGAGAAAGAAGGTTAATTATGGAAAAAGATGTGGATAAGAGGATACTTAAAGCGGCACTTGAAGTAGTATCTAAGGAAAAAATTAGTGGAACTCGTATGCATATAATTGCTAAGGAGGCTAATATGAGCCAAGCTAACCTACACTATCACTTCTCTACTAAGAATGATATTATGGTAGCATTACTTAATAGCATACAAGAGGAGTTTTCTAAGGGTCGTAAGAACTATATAGATACTGAAGCTAAAACTGTTACTGAAAATATTCAAGGGTTCTTTGAACAGAAAAAAGATGATATTTTAATAAATAAAAAGATGGAATATGCCCAAATTGATTATTGGGTTCAAGGAACTGTAAATGAAGAGATAAGGACTATATTTCAAAATACCTTTAATATCTGGAGAAAGAGTATAGAAGAGACTTTTTCTAAAGAAGAACAAGAAGGAATTGATGATAAAACTATGAGAAATATTCCTTTCGTAATGGTATCCTTAATGTTAGGGGCTTCATTACAGTACTTAATCGACGAAGGGAAATTTGATTTAGATGATTATTTTCAAGTTGCAGAAGAGATGATATTAACGGCATGCAACAAAACAAAATAAAATAATATCATTACAGTAAAATAAGTCTTCTATATATTTAATATAGAAGATTTTTTTAAAAAATTATATGTAATAAATTTGAATAAAATGAATAAATTGAATAAATATATATGAATGGGGGTATAGCGTAAAAGTGTTGAAAATTTACAGTCCTAAAACTATAGAAGAAGTTAAAGAATATATGAAAGATCATTCTAATCTTAAACTGTTAGCTGGGGGAACAGACTTAGTTCTAGACTTTAAAAGAAATAAAGTAAAGTGCGAATCCATAGTTTCCTTAGAAAAAATTTCAGATTTGAAAAAAATAGTAGATGATAAGGATGAAATATATATTGGTGCTATGGTGACTTTTAGTGATTTGATTGAAAATAATATTATAAAGGATTACTGTAATTTACTTTTAAATTGTAGTATGTCTATGGGATCACCACAAATTAGAAATGTAGCCACTGTTGGAGGTAACATTGCTAATGGAGGATCAGCAGCTGATATAATACCTTGTATAATTAGTTTAGGAGGAATATTACTTATAGAATCAGAAGAAGCAATAAGAAGAGTAAGTTGCGAAGAATATTTTGAAAATTATAAAGAAGAGAGATTAAAAGAAAATGAAATATTAACTCATATTATTATACCTAAAACACAAAACATAAGTGGCTATTACAAGTTAGGTAAAAGAAATTCTTTAGCCATTTCAAGAGTAAGTGCTGCTGTAAATTTAGAAATAAAAAAAGATAGGATTTGTGCTATAAATATATGTCTTGGAGCAGTTGGAAGATATCCCTTTAGGGCTAAAGAGTTAGAAGAAAGGTCTTTGGGAAAAGATATTAAATGGCTATATTCTGAAGAAGCTTTAGAATATTTAGAAAGTATTGTGGAGAAAAGCATTGAGGGTAGGAAAACTATGCCTTTTAAAAGGGAGGCAATTAAAGGTGTATTTAAAAGAGCCTTAGATAACGCTTTACAGCAGTAGATATAATTTTGAATTATAGAAAAGAGGTATGTTGTGGTAGAAGTAAATATAAAAATAAATGGAATTAAATATAAAAGAAATATAAATAGTATGATGAGACTAATAGATTTTATAAGGGACGAAATTAAGCTAAAAGGAACAAAGGAAGGGTGTGGAGAAGGAGAGTGTGGTGCTTGCACTGTTATTCTAGATGGTAAAATCATGAATTCTTGCCTTTTACTAGCGTCAACTTTAGATGGTTGCGAAATAATTACTATAGAAGGTATTAGTAATAACGGAATACATCCCATTCAAGAAGCTTTTATGGAGGTAGGAGCAGTTCAATGCGGATATTGTACTCCAGGAATGATACTAAGTGCTAAAGCTATACTAGATAAAAACATAGATGCAACTGAAGAGGAAATAAGGGAAAGTATTTCAGGAAACCTTTGCAGGTGTACAGGTTATGACAAAATAGTTCAAGGCATAATTTTAGCTCAAAGCAAGTTGAAAAATAATTAGAGGAGAGGTTGCAATGGAGTCTGTTGGAAGAGGACTTATAAGGCCAGATGTATACAATAAAGTACTAGGTAAATCGATTTATCCTGACGATTTAGAATTTGAAGGTATGTTATATGCTGGAGTAAAAAGAAGTACAATTCCCTATGGAAAAGTTAAAAGTATAAATATGGAAGAAATAAGAGCCATGGAAGATGTGGAAATGGTCATAGATTATACTATGATACCAGGAGCTATAAGTCATGGTGTTGTATTTAAGGATATTCCTACTCTTGTGAAAGATATAATTAAAAGAGTAGGGGATCCCATAATTATAATAGTTGCTAAAAATAAGGAAGCTTTAAAATACGCTTTAAATAATGTGAAAATAGAGTATGAAGAGTTTAAGGGCATTTTTAATATTGAGGATGCTTTAAAAGAAGATGCTCCAATTTTAGGTGAAGAAAGTAATTTACTTTATGATTTAAAGATAAAAAAAGGGAATATTGATGATGGATTTGAGGAAGCTAAATATATAGTAGAGAACTGGTATAAGACTCCTATGGTAGAACATGCTTTTCTACAGCCTGAGGCATCTGTAAGCAGAGTTGATGAAGAGGGAGTGGTAGAAGTATATGTTGCAACTCAATATCCACATTATGATAGAGAAGAGGTAGCTAGATGCTTAAATATTGAGGAAGAAAAGGTTAGAATTAGAAATATGACTATTGGTGGAGCCTTTGGAGGTAGAGAAGATATTAATCCACAATGTCACGCAGCAATTGCAGCTTATTTGACTGAAAAACCAGTTAAGGTAGTTTATGATAGAGAAGAATCTACTATATCCCATAGTAAAAGACACCCTATGAAAATTTTTTTGAAAACAGGGGTGAGAGAAGATGGTAAACTTTGTGCGTTAAAAGCTAGAATCTATGGAGATACTGGTGCATATGCTTCATGGGGGATAAATGTATTAAGAAAGGCCGCAGTACATGCTACTGGTCCATATAATATACAAAATGTAGATATAAGAGCCATGGCTGTATATACCAATAATCCATATAGTGGGGCAATGAGAGGATTTGGAGCAACACAATGTCCTATTGCTACAGAAAGTCAGATGGATATGTTAGCTGAAAAGATTGGGATTCACCCACTAAAATTTAGATATATAAATGCTTTTAAAGTAGGAGATAAAACTGCTACAGGTCAAGTGTTAAAATCAAGTGTAGGTCTTAAAAAATGTATAGAAAAGCTTGCAGACCTAGATGGAGTAGAAATTTAAAAGAAGGTGTGAAATTGATATGAAGAACCGTGGTGTAGGGTATGCTACTATATTTTATGGTACTGGGTATGGAAATGGGTTTCCTGATGAATCAAGAGCAACAGCAGAACTTAGGGAAGATGGTGAAATTGTAGTATATGTGGAAGTTTCAGATGTAGGTTCTGGTGGTATAAGTGTGATGTGGCAAATTGCTACAGAAACATTAAATATAGATAAAAATCTAATTAAAGTAATGTATGATAACACTAGCTTTGTAAAAGATAGTGGTACTGCAGCAGCAAGTAGACAAACTTACAATACAGGAAATGCTGTATATGATGCTTGTAAAAAACTTAGAAGTAATTTAAATAAAGGTTTAAGTAGATCAAACGATAACTGTATTAATAAAGAAGAAATAAAGCTCCTTTATAAGCAAATGAAAGAAAAGGGAATTCCAGTAAAGACAGAAGGTTATTTTAAAGCAGAAACTTCACAAATTGATATGGAAACTGGTGAAGGTAATCCTTATTGGCCTTATACCTTTGGAGCACAAAAAGTTACTATTGAAGTAGATGATGAAACTGGCAAGGTTGACATAATTGAAGTTATAGCTGTAAATGACGCAGGAAAAATAATAAATCCAGCTTCGGCAGAAGGTCAGGCACAAGGCGGAGTTGCCATGGGAATAGGTTATGCACTTATGGAAGAAATAGAAATAGAAAAAGGTTCTATAAAAAATAAAAATTTTTCAAATTATATAATACCAACCAGTAAAGATGTACCACATATAGATACTTATTTTGTGGAGGAATTTGAGGAATCAGGTCCTTATGGAGCTAAAGGAATAGGAGAGCCTGTAATGATACCAACAGCTCCAGCTATATTAAATGCCATATATGATGCAGTAGGAGTTAGAATGTATAGCATACCTGTAACATGTGATAAGTTATTATTAGCGTTAAAAGAAAAAAAAGGTCAAATTTATAACTGATTTAAATAGAAAGTATCCATTGTTTTTTTATAATGGATACTTTCTATTTACAACTGTAACTTTATGATATATACTAATGTATATACAGTATAGGTAGGAGGATAAAAATGAAAACAAATCTAAAAAAGATGGTAATTAGTTCATTATTAATAGCTATGTCTATTATAATACCAGTAATATTTGGGCCTTTTCTTAAGGTATATATACCACCATTCTCTGCAACTTTGGCATCACACGTACCTATGTTTATTGCTATGTTCTTAGGACCTTTTGAGGCTGCTGTAGTTGGAATTGGTTCAGTGATAGGTTTTTTATTTGCTATACCAGATCCAATTGTGGCAATGAGAGCATCATCTCATATAGTTGTAGGTTATATTGGAGCTAAAATGATTATGAAAAAAATGTCTTATGGAAAAGTTGTAGCTTTTACAGCACCAATACATGGAATTTTTGAAGGATTAGTAGTACTTATATTTACAGGTAATATAGTTTTATCAATTGTTGTAACAGGAATAGGAACTATAATTCATCACGTTGTAGATGGTTTAATTTCTCTTCCAATTATTAGAATAATACAAAAAGGATTAGGAATTAATTTATCTACTATAGGTGAAAAAAAGAAAGAAGAGCCTGAAGATGTAGCGGTATAACACATTTCTTATAGTTTTATTTTATGAAAGTTATATTCTTTAGAATAAATTTGATTAGCGATATAGTATAAAGTCCCTATAAATATTAAATATTAAATAAAAACCTTTAGATAATAATAGTATCTAGAGGTTTTTATTTCTTTCTCGATTAGGTATAATGTCCATAGGAAAGGTTTTATAAATAGAAGATATTATAAAAAGAAATTAAATAATTAAACATAGCTAAGAATAGAGGATGATACATATGAATTTAATAACACTTGAAAATATATATAAGAGTTATAGTGAAAAATCATTATTAACAGATGTGAAACTAACCATAACATCAGAAGATAAAGTAGGAATAATTGGTGTAAATGGAGCTGGAAAGTCTACATTATTAAAAATAATTGCAGGAATAGAACAAGAGGATTCTGGTACAATTACAAAGATGAATGGACTGAACATATCTTATTTACCTCAACATATTGAGTTTAATCCAGAGGATAGGATTATTGATCATGTTTTTAATGGTGCTGGGGAAATAATGGAAGTACTAAGAGAGTATGAACATGTATTAGAAGAACTAAAAACCAATAGTGATAATTCAAAGCTGCAACAACAGTTATTTAAGCTTACTAGTAAAATTGACGCATTAGGAGGTTGGCAAATAGAAAGTGAGGCAAAAGCATTACTAACAAAGTTAGGTATAACGGATTTTGATGCTAAAATGGGAAAGCTCTCTGGAGGTCAAAGAAAGAGAGTAGGGCTTTGTAATGTGCTAATAACTCCTTGCGATCTTTTAATATTGGATGAACCTACTAACCACATGGATAATGAAATAATTGATTATATGGAGGAGCTATTACAGAAAAGAAAAGGTGGGGTTATAATGATAACCCACGATAGATACTTCTTAGATAGGATTACTAATAGGATCTTTGAACTAGATAGGGGAGAACTTTATTCTTATCAAGGAAATTATTCTGTATTTTTAGAGAAGAAAGCAGAGAGAATGCAGCTTATGGAGGCTCTTGAAAGTAAAAGACAGAATCTCTACAGAAAAGAGTTAGCTTGGATAAAAAGAGGAGCTAAAGCTAGATCTACTAAGCAAAAGGCAAGAATTGATAGGTTTGAAGAGTTAAAAGAAACATCCTACAAGATAGATGAAGATAGAATGGATTTAAATACAGCTGGTTCAAGGTTAGGAAAGAAGATATTAGAGCTTTATAATATAAGCAAGGACTTTGGAGACAAGGTAATTATAAAGGATTTTAGTCATATCTTTACAAAGGAAGAACGGGTAGGAGTTATTGGAAACAATGGTATGGGAAAAACTACTTTATTAAATATTATAAGTGGAAAATTAAACCCAGATAAAGGGCAAGTCATACAGGGTGAAACTGTTAAGATAGGATATTTTACTCAAGAAAATATAGAATTAGATGGGAATATGAGAGTTCTTGAGTATATTAAAGAGATAGCCGAGTATATAACTACAAATGATGGAAATAAAATTACTGCATCCCAAATGTTAGAAAACTTTTTGTTTGATGGAACCATGCAACATAGTTTTATATCTAAATTGTCTGGTGGAGAGAAGAGAAGATTATATCTTCTAAGAATACTAATGGAAGCACCTAATGTATTATTTTTAGATGAGCCAACCAATGACTTAGATATTCAGACTTTAACAATTCTGGAAGACTATTTGGATAGATTTAATGGTACGGTAATAGCTATATCCCACGATAGATACTTCCTAGATAGAATTGCCAATAGAATTTTTAGCTTTGAAGGACAAGGAAAGATTTTAGAGCTTGTAGGAAATTATAGTGATTATAAAGAGTATAGGGATATAAAGGCTGAAGAAGAAGTTGCTACATCAAGTACTAACAAAGATAAGAAATATGATGAAAATAAAAATCGTAAAGAAAAGCCAACTAAATTAAAATTTACATTTAAAGAGCAAAAAGAATTTGATACAATAGATGATGAAATTGAAAAAAAAGAGGAAGATATTGCCACAGTAGAGACAGAGATAAACCAGTGTGGAAGTGATTTTGTAAAGTTACAACAGTTATTGGAAGATCAAAATAGATTAAAAGATGAATTGAATTTTTTATTAGAAAGATGGGAATATCTAAATGAAATTTTTGAAGAGATGGAAACCCAGAAACAAAATAAGTAAGTACTAGGTTTAATCATGGATATACCTTTTAGGAGAAGAATATGATAGAAAATAATATGAGAATATCTGTTAGAAATTTAATAGAATTTATTTATAGACAAGGGGATATTGATGATAGAATAGGGGGTATTGCATCAGCTCAAGAGGGGACTAGACTTCATAAAGTCATACAAAAGGAACTTAAAGAGCAATGTGATGAATCTGAAGAGAAGACTTATATTAATGAGATGTATCTATCAAGAGAGTTATGCTATAAGGAAATAAATATTATTTTAGAAGGGAGAGCCGACGGTGTTATTATTAGTTCACAGGAAGGTAGTAACACTAGAGTTAAAATAATAGAGATAAAGACTACAATGAAGGACTTACGTACCCTTGAAGAAAATGAAAACTTTCTTCACTGGGCCCAAGGAAAACTATATGGGCATATCTATTGTGGAGAAGAAAACCTAAGTGAAATAGATATAGATCTTATATATTGTCACAGAGAAAGTTTGCATACAAAGACCTTTTCAAAAACTTTTTTAAGGGAAGAACTAAAGGAATTTTTCAATGAAGTTATGGGCAGGTATACAAGGTGGATTCATCTTCAAAGTAGTTGGATAGAACTAAGAAATAACTCTATTGAAAAGTTAGATTTTCCTTTTAAAAATTATAGGAAGGGTCAAAGGGAACTAGCTATAAATATATATAGAACTATTAAAGAGAAAAAAGATATTTACATCGAAGCGCCTACAGGGACAGGAAAGACTATTTCAACAATTTTTCCTGCAATAAAGTCTTTCACTATAAATAATTCAGCTAAGCTTATATATCTTACAGCGAAAAATATTACTAAGGGAGTGGCTGAAAATACCTTAGACATACTAAGAGGCTCTGGTATGAAGCTTAGAACATTAACCATTACTGCAAAAGATAAGATTTGTTTTCTTGAGGAAAGAATATGTAATGGTGATGCCTGTGAATATGCAAAGGGACATTTTGATCGAGTTAATGACGTCATATTAGCTATGATAGAGAACAAAGAAGTTTTTAATCAACAGATTATTGAGGAGTACAGCAGGCAATTTAAGGTATGTCCTTTTGAACTTTCCTTAGATTTAATTGCTTGGTGTGATTTTATAATAGGTGATTATAACTATTTCTTTGATCCTAAAGCTATGATAAAGCGAATGGCATTTGATGATACACCATATATATTTCTTATTGATGAGGCACATAATTTAGTAGACCGTGGAAGAGAAATGTATTCTGCTGAGATAAAAGAAAGTGATTTGAAAGAATTAAAAAAAGAATTTAAATATAAAAATAAAAAACTAATAGGTATAATAAATAAAATAATTAAGAAACTAAAGGAATATACAATAGGTGAAAAGGGCAATATAATAATAGATGAAGGACCCGGAGAAATGCTGGTTCTTTTCAGGCTTTTTGCAACAGAAGGTGAAAATTATTTAAAAGAACACAGTGGTGAAACCATAGATGAAATATTTTTAAATGTATATTTTTCTTTCTTAGATTTTATTAGAATTGGAGAGTTATTTTCAGAGGATTTTGTACTATACTGTAATAATGAAGATATGGATATCCGGATAAAAATATTCTGTTTAAACCCAAGTAATGTGTTAAAACAGTGTATAAAAGGTAATATAAGTAATATATTTTTTTCAGCCACTCTGTCTCCAATGAATTATTTTAAAAATCTACTAGGTGGAGATGATAAAAGTTATAGCATAAAACTTCAGTCTCCCTTTCCACCAGAAAATAGAAATTTGATTCTAAAATATGACATTGATACTAGATACAAGTACAGAGATAAAAGTTATTACCCAATCTGTAAATATATCAATGAAACTCTAAATAATTATGAGGGAAACTTTTTAGTTTTTTTTCCTTCCTATGAATATATGACAAAAGTATATGAAGTTTACTGTAAGAATTTTAGTGAACATAATATATACTTACAAGAAAGTGTTATGACAGAGGAAGAAAGAGAAGAATTCTTGGAAAGATTTTCTTTGATGGATGTAGATAAAAATAGTAAGGAGAGAACTATAGGTTTTGTAGTTCTAGGAGGAGTATTTTCAGAAGGAATAGATTTAATTGGGGATAGACTTAAGGGAGCAATTATAGTGGGAGTTGGATTACCTAAAATATCCTTTGAAAGAAAATTAATAGAAGAATATTTTAACGAAATAGGGGAACCAGGATTTCACTATGCGTATACATTTCCAGGAATGAACAAAGTTATACAGGCTATGGGAAGGGTTATTAGAACTGAAGAAGATAAGGGTACCATAATGCTTTTAGATAAGAGGTATAGAAGTGAAGTATATCAAAAGTTAATGCCTATAGAATAAGACTTTAATATAGAATAAAACATATTAAATAAGGGTATTGAATCTAGAATTAATTCTTGATTCAATACCCTTATTTAATATTAATAGTTTTTAGCTAATAATTGGAAGTAGCTTTGAGGATGTGCACAAACAGGACATGCATTTGGTGCTTTTTCTCCTTCATAGATGAATCCGCAATTAGCGCATTGCCATACCACTTTTTCTTCTTTTTCAAATACTTTTCCGTCTTCAATATTTTTTAATAAAGCTAAATATCTTTCTTCATGCTCTTTTTCAATTTTACCTACACCTTCAAATAAGTTTGCAATTTTATCAAAGCCTTCTTCTCTAGCTTCTTTTGCAAAAGTAGCATACATATCAGTCCACTCATAGTTTTCACCAGCAGCTGCATCTTTAAGGTTTTCCATAGTATCACCTATGCCATCATGAAGAAGCTTGAACCATATTTTTGCATGTTCTTTTTCATTATTTGCAGTTTCAGTGAAAAGAGCAGCAATTTGCTCATATCCTTCCTTTTTAGCTTTTGAAGCATAAAAAGTATATTTATTTCTAGCTTGAGATTCTCCTGCGAATGCTGTTGCTAAATTAGCTTCCGTTTTAGTTCCTTTTAGATTTCCCATCGTTATTCCCCGCTTTCTTTTTTATAACATTACCATTAAAAGTAAATTATTATTTAATAATTATTATTATCTAACAATTTAAATATAGTGTAACACATAAAAAATGGAATGTAAATAATTATAAACAAATATTAACACTTATTTATAATTTCCGTAATATTTACACTTATATATTATTATTATGAAATTATATATGAATTTTAACAATAGTTAAATGGTACATTCTAATGAAAATCTCATACTATACAGAGAATCTATATGTATAGCTCAATAAAATTATAGATTAAAAAGGTTTATAGTTATTAATAGAGGAAATGTAGAGGTTACTAATCTTATACTAGTTGATAAATTGGATAAAAGATTAGAATTAGTTCCAGAGTGATAGAATATCATTGGCTAATTTTACTTTTTTCAAAATAAGAAAATCTCTGAAATCCTTGAGGCCACAACAAATAGTTAACTATTTATATAGTTTCCTATTAACATATATAAATAGTTTAATATATATCTATTTGTTATATGAAAATATAAATTCTCTCCAAATTCTATCACTTTCATTAACCATAGAGCCTAAAACTAAAGTAGAGAGTAGTGCAACAAATAAATTTTATTAGAGTGTGTCATAGCAATGCTAGGCACACTCTTTTACTATATACTAAAACTTATATTCAATATTATAAAAGTTTTAATGTAACTTTAGGGTGAAAGAAGAATTTTATTATTAAAATAATTAGTTATATAAAGTAGAAGTATGTATAAATAAGTGCATATACATACAAATAAAGTATCATGCAAAAGGGCATTGTTATTTCCTAGGATAAAAAGGCGAAGAAAACTAAATGAAACAAATGTAAAAAAGTGGTAATATTGTAATGTAGAACTATATGTTAATTATTTATACAAAAACAGTGGATTTAATGCACAAACAAAAATTTTAATCAGGTTTTATGATAATAAAATTTAATATTGATTCGTGGTAAGGAATTTTAATATATAAGTTTTAAGGATAAGTAAAGAGTTTTTTTACATATTATCCTATGAAAGGAGGCGAAGTATATAGTGGAAAATATGAAAAGTAACAAGGATATTATTCAATCAATAAAGTTCAACAAAATAGATGGAAGTAAAGAGACTTTAGAATTAACAGAACCGATTAGGTTTAGTGAAATAATTAATGAAGATAGCAGAAGGAAAATATACCTTTCATCCCCACATATGGGTGAGGAAGAAATTAAGTACGTACTTGAGGCTTTTGATACTAATTGGATAGCACCAATGGGTCCTAATGTAGAGAACTTTGAGAATGAGATAGCAAACTATGTAAAAGTAAAAAGATGCCTGGCACTAAGCTCTGGAACTTCAGCAATTCATATGGCATTGAAGCTATTAGATGTAAAAAATAATGATTTAGTTTTTTGTTCATCATTAACTTTTGTAGCAAGTTGTAACCCAATAATATATGAAAGAGCTGTTCCAGTATTCATTGATTCAGAACCTGAAAGTTTTAATATGTCTCCCAAAGCATTAAAAAGAGCTTTTGAATATTATGAAGAAAGAAATATGAAGCCTAAAGCGGTAATTGTAGTTCATTTATATGGTCAAAGTGCAGATATGGACGAAATAATAAAAATTTGCAACTTTTATGATGTGCCTATTATAGAAGATGCTGCAGAATCATTAGGTGCAACTTATAAGGGTAAGCAAACTGGAACCATGGGTGAATTTGGAGTATTCTCTTTTAATGGAAATAAGATAATAACTACTTCTGCTGGTGGAATGCTTGTATCAAATAATATGAATGCCATAGAGAAAGCAAGATTTTGGGCCACTCAAGCTAGAGACAAGGCTAGATATTATCAACATTCAGAGCTTGGATATAACTATAGAATGAGTAATATTTTAGCAGGAGTAGGTAGAGGTCAACTTAAAATATTGAATCAACGAATAGCTAAGAAAAAAAGTATTTTTGAATTTTATGATAGAAATTTTAGGAATATTCCGTGGATTGATATGGAAGAAATTTGTGATTATGGAACATCAAATTATTGGCTTAGTGTGATGACTTTATCTAAAGGATGCAAAATTAAACCTATAGATATAATAAAAGCTTTAGAAAAAGAAAATATAGAATCTAGACATATTTGGAAGCCTATTCACCTTCAACCTTATTATAAAGAATTTGTTTTTTTTAATCACAATGATGTAGGTATAAGTGTATGTGAAGATATATTTGAAAGAGGAATTTGTCTTCCATCAGATACCAAAATGACAATTGAAGATCAACAAATGGTAATAAATATTATAAAAGGATTATTTAAATAAAATTTGGAATTATAGGTAATTTATATTTGTTTAATATAAAATTTAAATTATAAATTTGTATTTAAAAAGATAGAGATAAAATTTAAGAAAGTTCGAGGAGAATATGTTTATAAAAAGAATATTTGATGTTGCTATTTCAATATTAGGACTTATTATTTTATTACCTATGTTAATTATTATAGCGCTGATAATAAAGATTATATTAGGAAAACCAATTTTTTTTATACAAGAGAGGGTAGGAAAAAGGAATAAGACTTTTAAAATGATTAAGTTTAGAACAATGAAAGATATAAAGGATGAAAGTGGCAAGGTATTACCAGATGAAAAGAGGCACACAACAATAGGAAAAACACTGAGGGCATTAAGCCTTGATGAAATACCAGAGCTTATAAATGTTATAAAAGGAGATATGAGTTTAGTAGGACCAAGACCTCTTTTAAAAGAGTATTTAAGTTTATACTCACAAGAGCAGTTAAAAAGGCATCAGGTTCTACCAGGAATTACGGGGTGGGCACAAATTAATGGTAGAAATGCTATATCATGGACAGAAAAATTTAAATTAGATATATGGTACGTGTGTAACTGGTCCCTACTTTTAGATTTGAAAATTTTATTTTTGACCATATATAAAGTTATTAAAAAAGATGGAATAAACCAAGATGATAATATTACCATGGAATACTTTAATGGAAGCAATTAAAGGAGGATGAAATTTATGGATGAAAAATTGATAAATTTTGATGAAATAGTATATTTACTAAAGAAAAAAATTTGGATTTTAATATTAATTACTGGAGCTATATCATGTTTAGGTGGTTATAAAGCTTCATTAATGACTACAAGTTATCAAGCTACAGCGAAAATTTACGTTGGTAGAGGAAATAATCTAATGGACTATTATTCTCAGAATGAAATTCAATATTACAATGAATTTATGAATACCTTTAATGAAATAATTAGGGTAGATGATTTTTTAAATGAAACATTGAAAAAATATAAAATTAACAAGTCGTCTTGGGAAGTGAAAAATTCATTAGGATTTTCTGCATCAGAGAATACACCTATATTTACAGTAACATATAATACTAGTGATATGGATGGAGCAGAACAGGTACTAACAGCTATATGTGAAGAGTTTAATGAACAAGCAAAAACTATAATTCCAGATGCTAAGCCGAGAATTATAGATAGTACTAAAGTATATCCCATAGTACCTAATAAAAAGAAGCTAATGCTTATGTACTTCGGAGTGGGTGTAATATTTTCTTTGGGATTAATATTTTTTATAGATTATCTTGATGACACTATTAAGAGTAACTCTAGATTAGAAAAAGTTTTGCCAGTACCAGTATTAGGGAATATCCCTAAGCACGAAAAAGGATTTAAGGGAGGAAGAGAATAATGTTTATATACAATAAAATGCCACATTCTATATCTGCTGAATCTTATAAATCCATACGCACAAGTTTAAAATATTCATATGTTGATAAAACAATAAAGACTATTGTAATAACTAGTTCAGTACCAGGAGAGGGGAAATCAACAATTGCTGGTAATTTAGCACTTTGTTTAAGTGAAAGTGGAAATAAAGTTTTAATTATAGATTGTGATCTTAGAAGACCATCTTTACATAAAAAATTTAGGCTTTCTAATTTAAAGGGAATTACGGATTGTTTAATTGATAAAGATAATTTAAAAGAATCTATACAAGAATTTACTTCTGACCTATCAGTAATATCATCAGGTACTATTCCTCCTAATCCTGCAGAAATTTTAGGTTCGAAAACTTTTGAAAGGTTTTTAAAAAATATAGGAAGTATCTATGAATATATAATATTAGATACTCCACCGTTACTAGCTGTTACTGATGCCAGCATTCTTGCAGGTAAAGCAGATGCAACAATTATAGTGGTGAAATACGGCAAAACTAGAGAAAAAGATATTAACTTAGCATATAAAGAATTAAAAAAGGTAAATGCAAATGTAGTTGGAAGTATACTTAATAGTTGCGACATGAAGAGAACCGATTCTTATTATAAATATTATCCTAAAGAAAAAAAGAGTTTTCTTAGTAAAAAATCAAGAAAAAAAAATTATGAAAAATATAAAACAAAAAAAGTAAATGCCTAAATATCAAATTAAACATATTAATCTTTGACTTTAAAAATCAATTGTCATAGGTTTGTTTTATTAAATGTGAAAAAGAGGAAATTGCTATGAAAAAAGTTATCATTATAGGAGCAGGAGGAGTTGGAAGAGAAGTTGCATTAATAATAAATCAAATTAATAATTTTAAACCAACTTGGAATATAATTGGATTCCTAGATGATAATCCAACAAATTTAGGGAAAACTTTAAACGGACATAGAATTATAGGAAATGTTGAGTTATTAAATTACATTAGTAAAGACATATATGTTGTTGTAGCTATATCAAACTATAGAGTAAAGAAAGAAATAGTTTCAAAGTTAGAGGGAAAATTTAAATTTGCAACTTTAATTCATCCAAGAGTATCCATACATGATTTTATGACTGTAGGACATGGGACAATAATATATGAAGGAGCAATTTTAACAACAGATATTAAAATCGGAGAACATGTAATAATAAGTCCTAAATGTGGTATTGGTCATGATTCTATTATAAAAGATTATGTATCATTGTTATGGAACGTAAATGTTTCAGGAGGAGATATTATTGAAGAAGGAGTACTTATGGGATCTTGCTCTACGGTAATTCAAAATTTAAAAATAGGAAAGGGAGCAATAATAGGAGCTGGCTCTGTAGTAGTAAAGGATATCCCAGCTTATAGTACTGCTGTAGGAGTTCCTGCAAGGGTCATAAGGGAAGAGGAAGTTTATGAAAAAGATATTATATATAACAACAGTAAGTAGAACAATTAATGCATTTTTAATTCCACATATAGAAATGTTAATAGATAAAGGATATGTTGTTGATTGCGCATGCTTTATAGATAAGCCTATAGACAAGAGATTAATATCCAAAGGAGTTAAAGTATACAATGTACCATTTTCTAGAAAACCTTTAAGTTTAAGAAATTTAAAAGCTTTTTGGGGATTAAGATTTATACAAAAGATAAATAAATATGATGTTGTCCATGTTCATACACCTATAGCAGCATTATACGGAAGAATATTAAAACTTTGGTTTCCTAAAATTAAAATTATATATACAGCTCACGGTTATCACTTTTATAAAGGTGCACCTAAGATAGCATGGTGTATGTTTTATCCTATGGAAAAGCTCATGGCTAGATTTACAGATGTAATAATAAACATTAATAATGAAGACTATGAAATAACTAAAAATAAGTTAAAGCCTAAAATATGTTACTTAGTTAATGGAGTAGGTATAAATATAGAGGATATTAGACGGACTGAACAAAAGGCAGAAGTGCTTAATATACAGAAGCTCTCTTTTGATAAAGATGATTTTATAATACTTATGATAGCAGAATTAAATCATAATAAAAACCAACTTCAGCTTATAAAGGCGTTGGAACTTATAAAAGATAAGTATCCAAAGATTAAGGCAATTAGTGTAGGAGAAGGAAATAGGCTAAAAGAATTAAAAGAGGAAATAGTAAAAAGGGGAATAGAAAAAAATATAAGTTTTTTAGGTTATAGAGAAAACATAAATGAGTTTATAAAAATTTCAGATATAGGGATATTACTCTCCTATAGAGAAGGGTTGCCTAAAAGTATAATGGAGTTTATGTCACATGGGAAAAAAGTTATAGGTACTAATATAAGAGGAATAAGAGATCTTATAGAAAATGAAAGTATAGGTAAGCTAGTAGAAGTGGGAGATTATGAAGCTACTGCAAGGGCTATAGAGGAATATTATCTAGAAGGAGATAGAAGCTTTAATACACCTAAGGAAATAGAAAAATATGAATTAAATAATGTAATAAGTGAGCTGGAGTATATATATGATTCTTTAGATTTACAAGACTACTATTTGCCAGAAAAAAATATAAATTTATAAAGCATAACTTTTACTAGATTTTAATAAGTAGCAATGAAGGGATGTAAGAATATGAAAAGATGTCTTCATATATTACCAATGAATAAGTTAAGTGGAGCTGAAAAAATGGTACTGTTAATTTGTAAGAATTTAACTAATTATCAGTCGGTAGTTCTATGTGGTGGGGACAAGCTTAAAAAAAGTTTTGAGGATAATAATATAAATAGTTATTCCTTAAGTTTTTCTAAGAAGCATATTTTAAAAAACATAAAGTATCTTAAAAATATTATAAGAGATAATGATATAAAAATAGTCCATGCTCATGATAATAATGCTTCAATACAAGCTTATTTAGTTAAGAGTATATATGGAGTAGATATAAAGGTAATATCACATATTCATAGTTGTTATCCATGGATAAATAGAAATGGAATAAATAGCAGTATTGATAAGTTATTAAGGCCAAAATATGATTACAATATTACTTGTGGTAAGGTTGTATATGATTTTTATAAAGAAAACACAAATTATCTTAATAGGGATAAAATATCTATATTATCTAATGCTATGGATGTAGAAGAAATAATAGATTATAAAAGTAATAAAAGGGAGTGGATAGCTACAAAATATAACATTCCACAAAGTGGAAAAGTAATAGGATTTGTAGGTAGATTAGATGAAGAGAAGGGACTTATTCCTTTTATAAAAGAATTTAATAATTATAAGGAAAACTTTAAAGATACAAAGATTCTTATCATTGGAAGCGGATCACAAGAAGAAGAAATTAAGGCTATGTCAAAGAAATTAGAATTGGGTGAGTTTTTTATATTTACAGGATTTCAAGAAAATGTATATGATTTTTTCCCTATCATAGATGTGTTTTTTCTACCTTCACTATACGAAGGTCTTCCAATGGTTATACTGGAAGCTATGGCATTTGGAATACCTGTTGTAGCTATGGATGTAGGAAGTATAAGTGAAGTTATAAACTCTCATAGAGGAAGGCTGATAAAGCCAGGAGATTATAGAAGCTTTATGGAGGAATTAAGAAATTTGAAAGAGGATAAACAATTAAGAATTAATCTTGGGGAAAATGGACGTGAATTTATAAAAGCCAACCATAATATAAAAAATTACTGTAATAAAATTGAAAAAGTCTATGATAGCATTAGTAAGTGATTTATTTGAAAATAAAAGCACATATAAAAAGCATGATTTAGGGTGGGGGATATTAATGAAACCAATTTTAACAGTTTTTACGCCAACTTATAATAGAAAAGAACTCATATATAAGTGTTATGAAAGTTTGAGAAGACAGACAAATAAAAATTTTAAATGGTTGGTAATAGATGATGGATCAACAGATGATACTAAAGAGCTGATTATAAATTGGAAAGAGGAAGCAGATTTTCTAATAGATTATATATATATAAAAAATGGTGGTATGCATAGTGCTCATAATACTGCCTATGAAAATATTGATACAGAACTAAATATATGTATAGATTCAGATGATTATATGACAGATGATGGAGTTGAAAAAATTCTAAAGGCTTGGGATGAAAGAAAGGCAGAAAATATAGCGGGAATTGCAGCTCTTGATTTATATGAAACTGGTGAGATAATAGGAACAAAGTTTCCAGAAGGATTAAGGGAAGCTACTTTATTTGATATATATCATAGATATGGTGTTAAAGGAGATAAAAAGCTTATATATAGGACTGAGCTTACAAAAAAATATCCATATCCAGAATTTGAAGATGAGAAATATGTGGGACTAGCTTATAAGTGTCATAAAATAGATGAAAAGTACAAACTAGCTTTGGTTAATGAACCTGTTTGTATTGTAGAATACATGGAAGATGGGTCTACTATGAATATGCTTAGACAATACAGAAATAATCCTAAGGGATGGTGCTTTTATAGGATAGAAAACTTAAAGATACCTAATACATCTTTAATATACAAATTTAAAGAATGTATTCATTATGTTTCTAGTAGTTTAATTGTAAAGGATAAGAATTTTTTTAGTAAGGTTCCATACAAAGGAATTATGTTAGCAGCTATTCCACTGGGATATATTTTATATAGTTATATAATCTTTAGAACTAGAGATATAAGAAACTTATAGAAAGGAGAAAAAGATGGGAATATATTATGCTACCTTAGCTTCAACTTTTATATTATCATTGCTTGCTAGAATGGCTAATGATAAAAAGTACAAGATTATAGCTATCTTTTGGATTTCTCTTGTAGTTTCGGTTTTAGTATTATTTTCAGGGCTAAGGTCTGGTATTGGAGATACAGGTATGTATAAGCACACCTATGGTCTTTTAGTAGAAAATCCTAATTTTTCTAAAGCTAATGGCGACTATGGTTTTGTCCTATTAAATTTAATTTTAATTCAATTTTCCAATAATCCACAAACTATAGTATTTGTAGTAGCTCTAATAACTCAACTATGTAATGTCTATGTATTAAACAAGTACAGGAGTTATATAGAACTAGAAATATTTATGTATATAGCAGCAGGTTATTTTACAGTTACCATGAATGGAATGAGACAGTGTTTAGCAGCAGCTCTTTTATTTCTATGCGTAAAGTTTATTATAGATGGTAGCTTTAAAAAATACTTATTAAGTGTACTTATAATTTCAACTATTCATCAATCAGCTCTATTTATGATTCCAATATATTTTATAGCAAGATTAAAACCTTGGTCAAAGAAAATATACATGATAATTGGAATTGCTGTATTAGGACTTCTTTTTTATGAGGTGCTAAGCGGTTACTTGTTTAAGATTATAGAAAATACTAATTATGGGTACTATTCTGATTTTGACGAAGGAGGATCAAGTATAATGAGAACCTTTGTAAATATGGTTCCAATTATATTTGCATATTTAAAAAGGAATAAACTAAAAGAAAAGTGGCCACAGAGTAATGTGTTTGTTAATATGGCTCTTTTAAATTGCATATTTGTAGCCTTTGGTATGTCAAATTGGATATTTAATAGATTTTCATTATATTTACAATTATATAACTTTATATTATTACCATATATAATACGAAATTGTCTAGAGGGTAAGCAAAGACGAACAATATATTTAGCGTTCATAGTGTGTTATCTAATATTCTTTTATAGAGAGCAAGTAATAGGACTTAATATGCAATATAAGAGTGTTTTAGATATAAAATCTATTTTCTATTATACTCCCAATCATAGATGAAAAGTAAGGAGAGATGAGAAATGAAAAGAAATAAGGTGCTTCATATTGTAGGTGGAATGGACGTGGGTGGTACCGAAACTATGCTTATGAATTTATATAGAAAGGTTTATAAGGAGATTCAATTTGACTTTGTTTCTTATTACCATAAGGAAGGCTATTATGATGAAGAAATTAGAAAATTAGGTGGAAGAATAATAAAGTTAGATCCTCCAAGTGAAGTAGGTGTGATAAAATCCGTAATAAATTTAATGAAGATTATAAAGAATGATAATGAGTATAGTGCTGTTCATGCTCATACTTTATTTAATTGTGGAGTGGGAGTATTGGCTGCAAAACTAGTTGGAGTAAAGGTAAGGATATCTCATGCCCATACTACTAAGGATTGTAGTAAAAGTCTAATAAAAAGATTATACATATCCATAATGAAGGGATTAATAAAGGGATTTTCCACAAACTTTTTGTCATGTAGCGATGCAGCAGGTGAGTATTTATTTGGATATAGTACACTTAAAGATGATAGATACTGTAAATTACCTAATTATATTGATTATGAAAGATTTATTAATAATGAAGGTAGTAGTTATATAAGAAAAAAATTAGGAATAAACAATGATGATATTTTAATTGGTAATGTGGGAAGATTTATTCATGCAAAAAATCATAATTTTCTAATTAATTTAATGTCAAACTTAGTGAGATTAAATCCTAAATTTAAATGCATTTTAATTGGTGACGGAGACTTAAGAGGTCTTATAGAAGAAAAAATTAAAAAATTAAACTTAGAGAATAACATACATCTGTTAGGTATTAGAGATGATGTGAATAACATACTTAGGGAAATAGATTTATTTATATTACCATCCACCTATGAGGGATTAGGTCTTGTACTTTTAGAGGCACAAGCTTCAGGAGTACCATGTTTAACATCTACGGCTATTCAGCCGGAAGCAGATTTACATCTAGGTCTACTTAGAAGATTAAATCTTGAAGCAGGTATAGAAATTTGGAGTAATACAGTAATGAAAATGTTAGAACAATCCAAGGTTGATAAAATGTTAATAAAAAGAACATTTGAGTTTCAAGGATATAGAATTGAGGATATTAAAGGTAAGCTATATAAATTATATGGAATAGAATTAGAAGGGAATAAATATGAAGAATGTGCTAATAGCATCCTTTGATATGGAAGTTGGGGGAGTAGAGAGAAGTCTTATAAATATGTTAGAAAGCTTTGATTATAACAATTATAATGTAGATTTGATGTTATATAGACATAAAGGAGATTTTATGAAGTTATTAAGGGGCAAATTTAACATTTTAGATGAGATAGAAGAATACACCACCTTTCGAAAATCTATATTAGAGATATTTAAGGATAAAAAAATTAGTTTAGGATTAGCACGTATTAAAGCTAGAATGGATGCTTCTAAATATGCTAAGAAAAATAGTTTAGAAGAATCTGGACATGTACAGATGCAGAGGATGTGGCAATTTTCATTGAAATATTTACCTTGTTTAAATAAAGAGTATGATGTAGCTATAAGCTACCTATGGCCACATTATTTTGTAGCTAATAAGGTAAAGGCTAAGAAAAAGATAGCCTGGATTCATACGGATTATTCCTGTATTGATACTGATGTTATAGAGGATATAGAGCTTTGGAATAAATTTGATTCTATAGTAGCTGTATCGGAAGAATGTAAAAACTCCTTTTTAAAGAAATATAACAAATTAAAAAATAAGGTGGTGGTAATGGAGAATATTGTATCTCCAGAGTTTATAAGATTCATGGCTGAAGAAGAAGTGGAGGATGATATAAGTAAAGGAAAAGGCTTTAAGCTTTTATCAGTAGCTAGATTGTCAATGGCAAAGGGAATAGATAATGGAGTTAGAGCTTTAAGAATATTGCATGATAAAGGGTTTACAGATATAAAGTGGTATGTAGTTGGGTATGGGGGAGATGAGGGGATGATAAGAAAGTTAATAAAAGAGAATCATCTTGAGAAAGATTTTATAATACTAGGAAAGAAAATCAATCCCTATCCCTATATGAAAGGTTGTGATTTATATGTACAGCCATCAAGGTATGAAGGACGAGCTGTAACTGTTACTGAGGCTCAAATACTAGGAAAGGCTGTAATCATTACTAACTATCCTACGGCTAAAAGTCAGTTAAGAGATGGAGTAGATGGATTAATATGTGATAAATCAGTAGAAGGAATAGCTGTTGGAATAGAAAATATTTACAATAACAGACATTTAAAAAAGGAAATAGAAGAGTGTTGTAGAAAGAGTAACTATGATAATATGGAAGAATTAGGAAATATATATAAGCTATTTTATGAAAGGGAGAAGATATGGAACCGCTAGTAAGTATAATAGTTCCTATTTACAAGGTTGAAAAATATATAAGAAGGTGTGTAGAAAGTATTTTAAATCAAAGTTATAAAAACATTGAGGTAATCCTTGTAGATGATGGTTCACCAGATAATTGTGGAAGGATTATAGATACATATGAGGATAATAGAATAATAGTTCTTCATAAGGATAATGGAGGTTTATCTGATGCAAGAAATTATGGAATGAAATATATTACCGGTGAATATATATTCTTTTTGGATAGTGATGACTGGATTGATGTTGATGCAATTAATTCTTTAGTCAATATTATAAAAAGATATAAAGCAGATGTTGTACAATGTGGATTTTACTATGTTTATGATGAGTATCTCCTTTATGATAATAGATATTATAATGAGGAAGATAACCTAGTTTTATTAGACAATGAATCATTAATGAGAGAGTTGATTATTAATGAAAAAGTGAAGAATTTTGCTTGGGGTAAGTTATATAAAGCAGATTTGGTAAAAGATCAATTCTTTAGAAAAGGTGTAATATTTGAAGATATATTTTGGACTCATTTAATAATGAGTAATGTAAGTAAATATGTTATATATCATAAAGCGCTTTACTACTATGTACAAAGGGAAGATAGCATTGTCTCAACATATAGCATAAGAAATTTAGATATGCTAAGAGGACTTAAGGAAAGACATAGTTATATACAAAACCATTATAGTAAATTTATAAAAGAATCGTATATAGCCATTTTAAAAGCTAGTATGATGCAATATGAGTTACTGAATAAAAATAAAATTAAGGATAAAGATTTTTTTTATCGAAAGGAAATAAAAGATTATATTTTAGATAATATCACAGAAATAAGAAATGCAGTAGAAGAAGATAAAGAATTAACTAGAAGATTAATTTTATTTAAGAATAATTATTATCTTTATAAAGGATATGTATTAACTAATAAAATTTTAAAAAGATTGAAACTAAAAGTAGCAGAACCAGCTTTAAAGCGTATTGACCTTAAATGAAAGGAGTTTACAAAATGAGGTGGACAGATATATATATAGATTTTAAAAAATATGTAGCACTATTAATTATAAGAATTTTTAATCATTTACCTATAAAGAAAAATAAAATATTTATATATAGTTATTATGGTAATCAATATGGGTGTAATCCTAAATATATTTCTGAATATCTTGTAGAAAATTATAGGGATAAATACGATATTGTTTGGGCTTTCAATAATATGGCATTAAGGGAATATATAAAAGGAGTAAGAGCAGTAAAAAATTTTTCCTTAAAATACTTTTATGAAATATGTACTGCTAAAGTAATAATTACAAATTTTCGAACCACAGAGTTATTTAAAAAAAGGAAAAACCAATACTATATACAAACATGGCATAGTTCCCTAAGACTAAAGAAGATTGAAGGAGACTCAGTAGGATCTTTGAAATCTAAATATATAGATATGGCTAAAGCTGATTCGAAAAAGATTGACTTACTATTATCAGGATGTAAATTTAGTACAGATATATTTAAAAGAGCTTTTTGGTATGATGGAGCAATATTAGAATACGGAACACCTAGAATTGATATATTAATTAACAAAAAATTGGGTGTAGAAAATAGAATTAAGGATAAATTTGGGATACCCATAGATACAAAAATTATCTTATATGCACCAACTTTTAGAAAAGATAATGAAATAGGGGTCTACAATTTAGATTATGAAAGAGTTATGGAAGAATTTCATGATGTTCTAGGAGGAAACTGGATATTTTTGGTTAGGTTGCATCCACATTTAGTAGATAAATCAAAATTAATTGTACATGGACATAGAGTGATAGATGTGACAAGCTACGATGATGTACAAGAGTTATTATCTGAAGCAGATGTATTAATATCTGATTACTCTTCATTAATATTTGACTTTGGATTAACTAATAAGCCGTGTTTTTTATTTGTTCCAGATGTTGAGATATACACAAAAAAAGATAGAGAACTATACTTTGATATATATAAATTACCATTTAGTATTGCACGTACTAACGACGAATTAATAGAAGTTATTAATTCTTTTAATAAAGAAAATTATCTGAATAAGTTAAGAGAATTCTATGAAGATGTTGGTAGCGTTGAAGATGGTGAGTGTTGCAGAAGATTGTGTGAATTAATATATAAAGTATGTTGGAGATAGGAGAGATTTATATGAAGAAGTATGAGATAGGATATACAACTGGAGTATTTGATATGTTGCATGTAGGGCATTTAAATATACTTAGAAGAGCGAAGGAACAATGTAACTTTTTGATAGTAGGAGTAAGTACCGATGAGTTAGTAAAAGAATATAAAGGGAAATCGCCTATAATACCATTTTCTGAAAGATTAGAAATGGTAGCAGCACTTCAGTGTGTAGATATGGTTGTGCCACAAAGAGATAGAGATAAGTTTGCTGCATGGGGAAATTATAAATTTGATGCAATGTTTGTAGGTGATGATTGGAAAGGAAATGAACTATTTATAGAGGTAGAAAAAAGACTTAATAAGGAAGGCGTTGAAGTAATTTACTTCCCATATACAAAAAATACATCATCAACAATACTTAGAGAAAAACTAAATGTTATTTAAATTTAATAGAAAAAAGTGTGTAAAAGCAGAGGATATAATATGGTAAAGAAAAATGTAATATTTGTTATAGATTCACTTAATTGTGCAGGAGCTGAAAAAAGTATTATCACTTTATTATCACTTTTAGATTATTCTAGATATGATGTAGATTTACAACTTTTTGGATATGGTGGAGAACTTGAAGAATTAATTCCTAGAGAGGTAAATTTATTAGAGCCACTAGAATATACCAAGTACTCTACTTTATCTGTAGGTAAAGCTTTATTGTATTCAATAGAGAAATATAAGTTTAACATGCTATATGGAAGGGTAAAGTATTCTCTACAAATACGTAAGGGACGATATAGTAATGCTCAAAAAGCTCGATTATTTTGGAATAATATTTCTCACTTAATTGAAAGCAGAGATAAAGAGTACGACTTAGCTATAAGTTATGCTCAAGGAATACCAACATTCTATGTAGCGGATAAAATTAAGGCTAAAAAAAAGTATGCTTGGGTAAATGTTAGCTATAAATTGATTGGGGTCGATAGAGAGTTCCAGAGAAAATATTATAATTGTTATAACCAGGTAGTAGCAGTTTCAGAATCTGCAAAAGATATTTTCTTAGAGAGTTATCCCGAGTATAAAAATAAAACAAGAGTAATATATGACATAAATGATTATAATTTTATAAAAAGAATGGCAGAGTATGGTGAAAGTTACGAGGATGATTTTCAAGGTATAAGAATATTAACTATAGGGAGATTAGCAAATCAAAAGGGATATGATATTGCAATAGAGGCTTGTAGGAAATTAAAGGTAGCTAATATTAATTTCAAATGGTATGTATTGGGAAAAGGGTCACAAAAGAAGGAAATAGAAGGGTGGATTAGGGATAATAATCTTGAAGAAAACTTTATATTACTAGGGGTAAAGTCAAATCCATATCCTTTTATTAGAGATTGTGATATATATGTTCAAACTTCAAAATTTGAGGGGTTTGGGTTAGCAATAGCCGAAGCTAGAATGCTTAATAAGCCAGTAGTAACGACTAGATTTGATGCTGTATACAACCAAATGGTTCATAGAAAAAATGGATTAGTTGTAGATATGAATTCACAAGGGATTTATGATGGGATTCTGCAAATAATTAATGATTATGAACTTATAAATAGTATTATTGATTATATTAAAGCTGAAAAAAAAGGTAATATAGAGGAATTAGATAAATTTTATAATTTGATAGAAGGTAAATAGATTAGAGGTTAAGTATGATACGAATAATATTTATGGTTATTAATATGAACATAGGTGGTACAGAAAAAGCTCTGCTATCAATGATAAGAGAAATGGATAGAACTAAATGGGATATTACTATTCTTATGTTAGAGGAATATGGCGGATTTTTAAATGAAATACCAGATTGGGTTAGTGTTAAGTATGTAGATGAATATAAGAGTTTAAAATCATATTTTAATGAGTCACCTTTATCTGTGTTAAAGAAAAATGTAACAGAACATAAATATTTAGAGAGTATCATTATTGCCATCTTATATTTCATCACTAAAATTACTGGGAATCTTAGCTACTATTATAAGTATATCTTTAAAAACATAAAAACTTTAGATAAAAACTATGATATTGCAGTAGCTTATGCAGGACCTATGGACTTTATAACATATTTTGTAGCAAATAAAATAAAGTCAGAAAAAAAAGTACAATGGATACACTTTGATATAGAAAAAATACATTTTAATAAAAGATTGGCATCTAAGCTATATAAAAGTTTTGATAAAATTTTTGTGGTATCCAAAGATGGGTTAGGTAAATTTATAAAGAGTTTTCCTAAGGTAATGGATAAGACCCAAGTATTTTATAATATTCTAGATCATGAGAAGATTAATAGGTTGGCTGATAATGGAGGTTCTTTTAAAGATGATTTTCACGGTATTAGGATTCTTACAGTAGGAAGATTAAGCAAAGAAAAAGGACAAGATTTAACTATACCTGTTTTAGCAAGATTAAAAAGTGAAGGATATAAAGTACGTTGGTATTGTGTTGGAGAAGGTGGAGCTAGAAGTGAGTATGAGACAATCATAAATAAATTTAAAACTGAAAAAGATTATGTACTATTAGGATCAAGATTAAATCCTTATCCATATATGAAAGATTGTGATATATATGTACAATCATCAAGACATGAAGGATACTGTATAACTTTAGCTGAAGCTAGGTGCTTTAATAATCCAATTATAACAACTAATTTTACTGGAGCCATTGAGCAAATAATTAATAAAGAAAATGGGATTATAGTTAGTGAAGATGCTGATTCCATATATTTAGGGATTAAAAAACTATTAGACAATAATGACTTATATGAGGCAATTAGAAACAACCTTAGTAGTAAAATTATAAATACAACAGCAGAAATTGAAAAAATTAGTAGAATAATTGTGAACTGAAAAATGATAGAAGGATGGGAGTAATGCCAATGAAAAAAGTTCTATTTATGTTAAGCAGTATGAATATTGGTGGAGTTGAAAAGTCATTACTTTCACTATTATCAGCTATACCAAAGGATAAATATAATATTACCATCTTACTCCTTGAGAAAAAAGGAGGTTTTCTAGAATATCTTCCACAGTGGGTAAAAGTCGAAGAAACTAATTGGTTTCAAGATATTAAACCAATTCTTATGGATTCACCTTATGAGACTATAAAAAGTTATATTAAGAAGAGAAGATATCATAAAATTCTTGGATTTTCTTATTCATATTTTAAGAGTAAAAAATCAAATGATAGATATATATATTATAAAAACATACTAAAGAGCATTCCAATGAATATGAAAGAATATGATGTAGCAATAGCCTATGCAGGTCCAACTGAGATAATAGATGCTTATATAACACATAAGGTTAAAGCAAAACTAAAAATCTCCTGGGTACATTTTGATATTTCACATCATGAGATAAATAAAAAATTATATACAAAGTTATATGAAAGATTTAATAAGATATTTGTAGTATCTAAGAATGCAGAGAGAATATTAAATAAGCAGTTTCCATTTACATCTACTAAATCACAGGTATTTAACAATTTAGTTTCACATGAATTAATTAAAGACATGGCTCAAGAAAAAATAGATTTTGACAATGATTTTAAGGGTATAAGAATTTTGACTGTAGGAAGATTATCTAAAGAAAAGGGGCAAGATTTAGCAATAAAAGTATTAGATAAATTGAAAAAACAAGGATATAAAGTTAAATGGTATTGCATTGGAGAAGGTAAGGATAGAGAAGCGTATGAGAAGCTTATAGAAAATCTAAATCTGAGAAATGATTTTATTTTATTAGGAGAAACTATAAATCCTTATCCCTACATAAAGGCTTCAGACATCTATGTTCAGCCTTCAAGGCATGAAGGCTACTGTATAACCATAGCGGAGGCGAAATGTTTAAACAAGCCTATAGTTACTGCAAATTTCATTGGCTCTAATGAACAGATTGAAGATGGACAGAATGGTTTAATTGCTGAGTGTAATGTAGATAAAATATGCGAAAAAATTAAATTTCTTATTGATAATCCAAAAGTTAGTGAGGATTTTTCAAAAGCTTTATCAAGGGAGAAGATAGATACAACATGTGAAGTTATTAAACTATGTAACTATATTGATTGAAAGATTGATTGAAAGGAAAAATGATATGAATCCTAAAATAAGTATAATAGTGCCTGTATATAATGTTGAAAAGTATATTCATAAATGTGTTGATTCCATATTAAATCAAACTTTTAAGGATTTTGAACTTATTCTTATAGATGATGGATCAACAGATAGCTCTGGTGAAATATGTGATGAATATGGTGAATTAGATGAAAGGGTTATAGTGATTCATAAAGAAAATGGAGGAGTATCTTCAGCTAGAAATTTAGGAATTAGATTAGCTAAAGGTGAATATATAGGATTCATCGACTCTGATGATGATATAGAAATTAATATGCATAATGAATTTATATTAAAATGTGAAAATTTTAAATATGACCTTGTAGTATGCTCTTTTAAAATAATTAACACAATAAGTAAAATAATAAAAAATGCAGAAATGTTAAATATTCATGTTGATTATATTAAAAAAAAAGATATAGAAAAAAATATTTTACCTAAATTATTAAGTCAAGAATCATGTTATGGATATGGAATGTATTCTGTATGTAATAAAATATATAAAAGGGAATTTATAGTAAGTAACAGACTTATTTTTGATGAAGTGAGAAATCATGGTGAAGATTTAATATTTAATATTAATGTTATAACTAAAGTTGAGAGTATGGTTCTAATAAATAAACAATTATACAATTATTATATAAGAAATAGATATTCACTGTCTAGGAAATATGATAAATCTCACTACAAATATATAACTAGCAATCATGATTTTTTTATACAACTATGTGATAAATATAATTTTAAGGATATTATAGAAAAAATAGATTTAGCTTACATAAGTAATACTGTAAGTTATATGTGTAATATATTAAAACAAGGCTATTCATATAAAAGTTCCATTATAAAAAATATTATAGGTGATAAAAAATTTATAAATTTGATAGACAAGTATAGTAACCATAGTAAAATTTATAAGTTAATTAACGTGTGTATTCATATGAAATTTGGAGAGGGATATACAATTGTTTTACTAGAAATTTTTAATTTAAGGAATGCAATATACAGAAGAATTTCAAACTAATTTTAGTAGTGGATATATAAAAAGTCTAAGAAAACTAACTGTTTTTGATTATAAAGATATATTTAAATTTATAATAAATTATATTAGGTTTAAATTTAATAGTTTATAGGTGGGTGTGTATGTGTAAAATAAGTATCATAGTACCAGTATACAAAGTAGAAAAATATATTAATAGATGTATTAATTCAATTCTTAATCAAAAATTTAAAGATTTTGAACTGATACTTGTAGATGATGGTTCACCAGATAATTGTGGTAAAATATGCGATGATTATGCTACAAAGGATAAAAGAATAAGAGTTATACACAAAAATAATGAAGGAGTTTCTTCAGCAAGAAATTTAGGGTTAGATATAGCAAAGGGTGAATACATAGGATTTGTAGATAGTGATGATTACATACATCCAAATATGTATGATATATTATATAATACTATAATTGATTATCAGGCTGATATTGCATTTTGTGACTATGATATGGTGAATAATAAGAGCATAGAAAAATATGAAATTCCTAAAAATTTAAATATAAATAAATTTAATAATGTTGAAGCATTAAATGAGATGCATAAGGAGAATGGAGTTAAGTTTGTTACAGCTTGGAATAAGTTATATCATAAAAACATATTTGAAAATATAAGATATCCTTATGGTAAAATACATGAAGATGAATTTGTAATTCATAAAGTACTATTTAATAGTAAAAATACTGTATATATTAACTATCCCTTGTATTATTATTATCAAAATGAAGAAGGAATTACAAAGGGTAAATTTACATTAAAAAATTTTGATGCAGCATATGCGTATAAAGATAGAATAAAATTCTTTAAAGAAATAAGAAATATTAACTTATATAATAAAGCTCAGTATACATTTGTTTTAAATTTTTTTAATTGCTATAAAAAAGCGTTTAATCTACTGAATATGGATAATACACATATAAAAATATATAAAAAATTGTTTGCGTCAGAATTATTATATTTGTTAAAATGTCCTTTATTTAACTTTAAAGAAAAATGTATGTGGGTACTATTTTGTATAAATTCAAATTTGTATAATAAGTACTTACAATTAAAGGGGGAAATACTATGAATGAGGTAATTTTAATAACAGGTAAACAATCTCATAAAAAGAGATTGAAAGAACTGTGGAAATATAGAGAAGTTATAACATTTTTATCATGGAAGGATATTATAGTTAGATATAAACAAACTGCACTAGGGGTACTTTGGGCTATTTTTCAGCCAATATTTTCAATGATAATCATGACCTTTGTATTTGGAGGATTAGCAAATATGCCCTCAGAGAATGGGGTTCCTTACGCAATTATGGTGTATTCAGCGCTTTTACCATGGAATTTTTTTTCTGCAGCATTTAATGGTGTATCTAATAGTCTAGTTAATAATGGTCATATGATTAAAAAAATATACTTTCCAAGGCTTACATTACCTATATCTTCTGTGGTTACAGCTTTTATAGATTTTGTTATTTCATTACTAGTTTTATTAATTATAATGGTTTTCACTGGATACTTACCTCCAATAAAAATATTATTATTTCCATGTTTTATTTTTTTAGCTTTCATAATAGCCTTAGGATTTGGCTTATTTTTTTCTGCACTTAATGTAAAATATAGGGATATAAGATATATAGTACCGGTAATATTGCAATTTGGTATGTATTTATCTCCAGTTGCATATACAAGTTCAGTGATACCAACTAATTTAAGATTAGTATATTCCATTAATCCATTAGTTGGTGTAATTGAAGGATTTAGATGGTGCATTATACCATCAGTAAAGATATATGTTCCAGCATTAATTTTTTCAATTGTTATTGCATTAATTGGATTAACATTAGGAGTAAAATTTTTTATAAAGTTTGAAGACACATTTGCAGATGTAATATAGGAGGATTTATATGGGTCAGGAAGTTTTAAGGGTTGAAGGGATTGGCAAAAAATATAGGTTGTTATCTAATCAAGATAAAAGTGATACTTTTATAGCTGTTCTTTTAAACTCTATTAAAGGAGCATTTAGTAAGAAGAATAAAATGTCATCTGGTAATGAATTTTGGGCATTGAAAGATATTAATTTTACCGTTAATAGAGGTGAAAGAATTGGAATAATTGGGCATAATGGAGCTGGAAAATCTACCATTTTAAAAATTTTTTCTAGAATTACACTTCCAACGGAGGGAGAAATTAAAATAAAGGGTAGGATTTCTTCTCTCTTAGAAATTGGAACAGGATTCAATCAAGAATTAACAGGAAGAGAAAATATTTATTTAAATGGGTCTATCTTAGGTATGAAAAAAAAAGAGATAGAGGCTAAGTTTAAGGATATAGTAGAATTTTCAGAAATAGGTGAATTTCTTGATACACCAGTAAAAAGATATTCAAGTGGAATGCATGTAAAGCTTGCATTTGCAGTAGCAGCTCACCTTGATCCAGATATTCTCATAGTTGATGAAGTATTAGCGGTAGGGGACATGAGATTTCAAGAAAAATGTCTTGGAAAGATGGAGGATATAGCAGATGGGGGAAGAACAATACTTTATGTAAGTCATAGTATGAGGACAATAGAACAGCTTTGTAGTAGGGTAATAGTTTTAGACCATGGAAAAATTATCTTTGATGGTGATGTAGATGATGGAATAAAAGTTTATATGAATAATAATTTTAATACTACCCCATTAATGAATCTTGAAAACCAAAAAAGGCAATCACATATTATGCAAAGTGCCACTATTATAAGTACGCAAATACTAAATAATAAAGATTGTATATTTACTTCTAAAGAACCTATTACCTTTAAAATGAAATGGAAAGCTGGTAAAGATTTGTTTAATTTAAGACTGAGAGTTGAAGTCTTATTTTCAGATAATACACCAGTTGGTGTAAGCTATTCCAAGCCCTTTGTAAATGCAAAATCAGGCATCATGTATGATGATATATTTAATTTGGATATAAGTACACTAGCTCCAGGAAAATATAGTGCTATATTACTATTAACACAAATGAATGAATATGGTTCATATACCGACGTTGATAGAGTAGAAAGAGCATTGAATTTTGAAATTATACCTGAAGAAAGTGAAATAGAGAAAATAGCATGGACTCATCGTTGGTGGGGGCATATATCATTACCTGAGGTTAAGAAAGTTAGTAATATAAATGAAAAAATAACTAAAATAATATAAATAAAAGGACTAATTAGTTTTAAATTAATTGGTCCTTTTGTTTATAATTAATAATAATTGCACATATTTATATTAGGTAAGTATTACAAGGGGAGATATTATGAATGAGAGGAACTCAAAATTATTAAGTAATCTAGATGTTGGAAAAATTATTATAATAATATTATCTGCTATTTTAATAGGTATATTACTATTTTTAGTTGCTAGTTTATATAATTATACTCCATTAAATAGTGAAGTTATTTCTCAGGTAGAGCTGGATGAATTTCCATCTGATACCTATGTTAAAATAGATAATGAAACAGGGATTAGAAAGTATGGGTCACCTACAATGATGGTCACAATTGAACCTATAGTAAAAGTTAATCCAAACCTTAGGTATTGGATTACAACAGTAAAAATAAAAAATCAAAGTCAGCTTAATTCTGCCTTTTCAGGAGACATTTTTTCCTTAAATATAAAAGAGAAAACATCTTCTATAGCCAACAGGCATAATGCTATTCTTGCTATTAATGGTGCAGCTTGTGGATTTAATACATCAGGATATGTAATTAGAGATGGAGTGGTATACAGAGGCACGGATTTAGATTGTGCGCCATTGGTTATAGATAAGGAAGGAAACTTTAAAATATATGAGTATGGAAAGAAGAATGCAGAAGAATTATTGAGTTTAGGTGCAAGGCATACCTATGACTTTGGTCCAGATCTAATTAAAGATGGTAACATTGTTGATTATGGAGATACATGGTATAAGGAAGATATGCAACCACGCACAGCTATTGGTCAAAAAGGATCATTAGAATATGTAATAATTGTAGTTGATGGAAGAAGCACTAAGTCACAAGGCATGAGTTGTTATGATTTAGCAATTGAATTTCAAAAGATAGGTTGTAACTTTGCGTATAACCTAGATGGCGGAGGCTCCTCTACTTTATATTTTAATGGTGAAGTTATAAATGAACCTTCAGATTTTAATGGAGAGAGAAATATTTCAGATATATTATATTTTATAAATTAAATTTAGAGTTATTCAACTAAGGTTGGGTAACTTTTTTTAGAGGGAAATATCTGACCATAAAGAATAAATGTGTTACAATTGTTATGTAATACATATATTAACATAAATTCAAGGTAGAGGTGAATTGTAAAGGTCGTAAATTTAATGTAGTTAGGAGTGTAGTTATGGACAATACACAGAGTCAATTCATAGAATTATTGTCTCATTCAATCAGGGGAAAAACAACATATAGATTATCTAATAACGTTAATTGGGATAAAATATTAACTATAGCCCAATTACATAAAGTGGAGGGAATAATTTATTCTTCTTTAAGTAAAAAAGATATGATTTCACAGCTAGATTGTGAAGTGCTAAAAAAGCTTCAGATATCAGTATTTCATACTGGAACAAAACAACTGAGAAATATATATAATTTAGCTAAAATATTTAGTAGGTTTGATGACGAAGAAATTCCTGTAATTGTATTAAAGGGACTAGTGGTAAGGAATTTTTATCCTCACCCAGAACAAAGGGATATGAATGATGCAGATATATTAGTTCATAAAGAAGATTTAGAAAAAGTTAAATGTATTTTATTGGAAATGGGCTATAGCCAATTAGAGGATCATGTAGCATCTCATCATATAGTATTTTATCATTATTCTTTTCCTATTATAGAAGTACACTGGCATATTGTTAAAAGAGATGGATTTAGTAGTGATATTAATAAATTTGAAGAAGACATATGGAATAATTCTATAAAAGTTAATGTAGGTGACTCAGAAGTAAGATCTCTTTGCTATGAAGATTTAGCTTTACACCTATGTATGCATATGGCATCTCATTTAGCTGCCAATGGATTTGGGTTGAGACAGCTTTGTGACTTAGTATTATTGGTAGAGAATAAAGGAAATGAAATTTCATGGATAAGCTTCCTAGATAAATCTAGGGAATATGGTTTTGACAAGTTTAACATTATTATTTTTTTATTATGTAATAGATTATTTCACATGAAAGTTCCTAATGAATTAATAAATATTAAATTAGATCAAGAAAAATATATTAATTTGCTCATAGATGAAATTTTAAAGGGTGGAGTTTATGGAAAAAAGGATGTGTTAAATTCCTTCAGTAATCAAATTGCTTTTAACTATGAATGTAAAGATAATAATGCCACTTTAGGAGCCATAAAGAGATACATACGTTTTATGTTCCCTAGGGTAGAATATATGTCAGATAAATATAACTATGCGAAGAGATATAGAATATTAATCCCTATAGCATTGGTTCACCATTTAATAGCAGGTTTGTTTAGAAAAGAATATTCCTTCATTGATAAGAGTAAGTTTATAATAAAGGGAGCGTCTATTTCTGTAAAGAAAAATAAATTACTGAAATGGATGGAATTATAGAGTTTGTTTGAATAACCGATATTTTGTAATTTATACCGAATAAAAAATATAGATAAGAAGGTATATACTTTCTTATCTATATTTATGTTTAACTTATGATGTTGGACTTGGAGGATCTGGAGGAGTCGGTTGAATTTTTTTTGTACATTTTCCATATCCAGTAGATAGATCTATGCTAAGTAGTTCATAATATCTACAACCTCTTTCCCAAGTTAATGGGCAATCGTTGCCTGCACCAGCAGGATTTTTACATGCACCTACAAAGGGGTTCCAATATGTGGGATTTATATCTTTAGTTTCAGCAAAACTTAAATTATTTAATTCTGGCTTATTCCAAGGTTTCATTTTTTCACCTCCTTACCATAATATATTATCATAAGAGGAAATATATGTAAATTATCTATCACAATTATTTACATATATAATTCTGATAGATATTAAACAATAATACTAGGTTATTTAATTTAAAAATAATAGTTTATTAATTACATTGTATAAATTAATAAAAAAAGCATGTAATTAATAATAGAAATCATATATAGATTTTTAACAAATTTAAACTTATATGATAAGTATTTATATTGAATCTAAAATAATCATATGGTAAAATAATACATATAAAACAACATATGTATTTGAGCGATGTATAAATAGAAGGAGGAAAGAAATGAAAAGAGAGTGGAAGAAACCAATATTATCACAATTAGCTGCTAATGATACAAATGAAACTGAATATATTGATTTTTGTAATTGGCAAGAACCAATGAGTATTAAATTTAATAATGAAGATTATACTAATCCTAACATTCAACCTGCTGACCATCCAGACTGGGTGTGGTGTTACAAGCACAATAGATGGCATCCTAAGAATCATGGAAGTGCACCAAAACAATCATAATTTTTGACCAAGATACCTATATCAAAATAAAGCTTGATATAGGTATCTTGATTTAAGGAAATATTAGAAACATTGAATGTCAGAAAGGAATCAATGAAATTATGTATATAGATAAAAAATATTTCTATAGAGTATATGGACTTAATATAGATTCTAATATAGAAATTCTGGAATTCCCTAAAAGAAATGAAGATTTTAAAGATAAAGACATTGTAACTATATTATATGGACAAACTCCCAATAACATTTTAGAAGAAATTAAAGAGGGAAAAAGTATTCATGTAACAAAGGATCATGTTTGGTTTCATATAGAACATGTGGCTACTTATTGTATTGAAAATGGAAATACTGTGATAGTAGATCCCTGTGAGGATTGTGACAAAAGCCTTATGAAAGTTTATATAATGGGAAGTGTCTTAGGTTTTCTCCTACTTCAAAGGGAGTCAACAGCTATCCATGGAGGCACCGTTGTAATAAATGGAAAGGCTATTATATTTACAGGAGAAAGGGGGGCTGGAAAGTCAACATTGACTACAGCCCTTGTAAAAAGAGGCTATAATTTTGTAGCAGATGATGTAGCTGCATTAAGTTTTGATAATAAAATAGTCATTGAACCAGGTTTTCCTTACCATAAACTATGTTTTGATGCTTTAGAGAACATGTATTATGTTAAAGAATCTTATTCTTGCTTTCATGCTGATGGAAAGATAAAGTATATAGTTCCAGATTTTCATGGGTTTTCTAAAGAAAAGTTTCCACTAACAGCAATTTGTGAGCTTGATATGGGTGAGGTTGATAATGTGAGAGTGGAAGAGATAAGGGGAGGAGAAAAGCTTAATAAGATTATTAAAAATATATATAGAACTGAATATATAGGATCTATGGGAGGTATGACTCCTAAGTATTTCAAAAATTGTATAGAAATCGCCAAAAAAGCTAAGTTTTATAGAATTACAAGGCCTAGGGATAAGTACACAGTGGATGATCAAATAGAAATTATTGAGAGTTTATTTAAAGAGAAAACAGTGTTTAAGGCTATGTAAATTTAAAAGTTTATTCATATTAATAATTGGAGTTATAGTTACATTTATATATATCATAATATTGTATGGGCTAAATTTATAATTATATTTGAGAGGATGAGAGATATGGAAATTAAAAAACTTAAAGTTAAATCTGCTGAAATCAATGGAAACTTGGAGATGACACTAAATTCTAAGATTACAAGAAATTCTGATATTGATGCTACAGATTTAGATGGTGAAGTGGTTATGATGAATTTAGAAAAAGGTCAATATTTTATGATGAATCAGGTTGGAAGTAGAATTTGGGAGATAATTAAAGAACCTTCTACTGTTAATAATATTATTAATACATTGCTTGGAGAGTTTCAGGTTGAAAAGAATCAGTGTAAAGAAAATGTAGTAGAATTTTTAGGAAAACTTAAAAATGCAGACCTTATCAGTATTAACTAGAAAGATTAGAACCTTTGCTACTTTAGATGGGAGTATTAAGTTAAGATTTCTAGAAGCTTATATATATACAGGAATATATAGGATTTTAATAATCTTTGTACCTTTTAATAAACTTAGGAAGAGAATGGGTAATGTAAAAGAAGAGTCGCCAGGTGAGGTAGATATAAATTCATATAGAATAGCGAGAGACATAAGGTGGGCAGTTATTAATTCTTCGCGATATACACCATGGGAAAGTAAGTGTCTTGTCAAAGCCCTTACTGCACAAAGAATGATGAGAGGAAAGGGAATACCAACTACGATGTATCTAGGGGTTAAAAAGAATGAAAAAAATGAGATGGTAGCACATGCATGGATACGATGTGGGTCTTACTTTATTACAGGTGGAGAAAACAGAAGTGGATATGCAGTGGTAGCTAAATTTTCAACTTTGGGATGTAAAAGATGAATTAGTGTAAAATATGAGTAAAGCCACCTATGAAATCCTAAAAAAGATCTCATAGGTGGCTTATTTATTGATTTACTGCAGTTTCTAGTATAACTTTATTCTCAATCTCTTTAAGAGTTCCTTTTTCGAGTTTTAATATTCTATCACAGATAGATAATGCAGAAGGTCTATGGGTTATTATAATACAGGTTGGTTTATGGTCTAGTTCTTTTATTGATTTAAGGACATTGAGTTCTGTATCAACATCTAAAGATGAAGTTACCTCATCTAGGATTAAAATTGGTCTTTTTCTTAGAAGAGCTCTTGCTATAGCTAGCCTTTGAGCTTGCCCTTCTGAAACTCCACTACCTTTTTCACCTATTAAGGTATGAAAGTTATCTTCTAATTTATTTATAAACTTCAAGGCACAAGCTGCTTTTGCGGCTTCTTCAATGTCATCTGTATTAGCATCATCTTTACCGTAGCGAAGATTATCCTCTATGGTTCCAGAAAAGAGAGTGTTTCCTTGAGGCACATAAGAAATAAGTTCCCTATGATTTCTATTTAAAACTATTTCATCATTGTTTCTTATGTTATAGCTTCCTAGGGTAATTTCTCCTTCATTACAATGAATAAGCGATAGTAAAAGTCTTATTAAGGTTGTTTTACCTTCTCCAGAGGGACCAATTAAGGCTATAATTTCTCCAGGAGCTATGTTAAAGGTTACATTATTTATTACAGGGTTTCCTTCCTTATAACTAAAGGATACATTTTTAAATTTAATATAGGGAGACTTAAATGATTCGGGAATGCTTGGGATATTGACATCTTCAAGAGTGATTTCTTCAATCTCCATAAGTCTTTCAGTAGCTGAGATACACCCTATAAGGGCTGGGAAAGTGTTAGCAAGTCCAGAAATAGGACCTTGAATATTACTGTAGAGTTGTATCATAGCGGTAAAAGTTCCATAGGTTCCTAATCCTTTTGAAATGTTTAAAGCACCCCAACAAAATATAGAGAAATAAGCAATGGTAGAACAAAATCCCATGGACATTCCTGAAAGAACACTAAGTTTAGTATTTTTCATAGCTAACTCATATTTGTTTTTTTGTATTAGATGAAGTTTATCTACATTAAGTTTCTCCATGCAAAAGGTTTTAACTATCATTAAGTTTTGAATGGATTCTTGAATGAAAGAGCGATATTTTATATCTTCTTCTTGTATTTCTTTATATAATTTTTTTAATTTTCTACCAAAGGATCGACTAATTAAAAGTAATATAGGACCTACTATTACTGCTACAATTGCTACGGATGGAGCAAAATAAATAAGAGTAGAAAAGGAAGCTATAAAGGTTACTAGTAAAGATATAATGCTAGGAATAGTACCTAATATTGTTGAAGATATTGTTCCTACATCCGATGTGATTCTAGTAAGCAAGCTAACACTGTGAAATTTTGATTGTTCAATCCATTCACTATAGATAAGATGTGTATAAAGTTTACTTTGCATACCTTGATTGAGTTTAGTAGATGCCCTAGTACTCATAAATGAGGTAATAGGAGATATGAGCATTCTTCCAAACATTATAGTGGCCATTACAACGAGCCATTGAATAACCGTTGAAGTTTTACCACTAATAGCAGCATCTATAAGAGATTTTGATATTATAGCATTATAAACTCCAATTAAAGATAAAGCAGAATTGATTATTATTGTAGAAATAAAAAAAGGAACAATAGGTTTACATTGAGAACTAATCCATTTCATTTTTACCCAGAGATTTCTAAAATCTTCTTTTGACTCCAATTTTATATATTTATTTAATTTACTTATTCTAATGTATTTAAGATATATATCCTTTATTGAATTATTCATATAGTCCTCCTATAGATTTTATTTTTATATTAAAGAATTAAATATACTTCAATGGAACAACATATAAAATATGGATATAAATGTAATAATATGGTAACACAACTAAGCTAGATTTTCAACTTATAAAAAGTTTCTGAAAAATGAAAATTTATTGTAGATAAATGGAATTGAAAACGTTATAATATTTATTAAATAACAAATTTTAAAAGATACAGTAGAAAAGGGGAGAATAATCAAATGAAATTAGGGGATTACTTATGGGGAGGTTTATTACTTTTATGGGCTGCAGTTTTAGTAGTTCCAACAACTAGAGAAGTATTTATGGCTATGACACAAGCATATCCATATATAAGTGGCTTTTTTAAATTCTTTGTTTTAGCTACCATGGGAGACATGTTGGGAGCTAGAATTTTATATGGACAGTGGCAAAAGACTAAAGGATTAATTTTTAAAGCAATTATATGGGGAATAATTGGAATGATGATAACTTTAGCCTTTACACTATATTCAGAAGGAGTGTTAGCTGCACAAGATATAGGCAGATTACCTTTCCATGGCTCAAAGTTTGGACATGCATTTTTAACAAGTGCTATGATGAATATTACTTTTGCACCCTTTATGTTTTTATTTCATAAGTTTTGTGATTTATATATTGATGTTAAATATAGAGGGATGAAAAAGGTAACTATAAATGATTTGGTTAAAGAAATTGATTTTAATATGCTCATAGGGTTTAGTATGTTAAAAACAATTCCATTTTTCTGGATTCCATGTCATACCCTTGTATTTTTAATGCCACCACAGTATAGAGTAGTTGCTTCGGCTTTCTTATCAATAGCTTTAGGTCTTATGATGGCTATAGCCAAAAAGTCTAAAAAAACTATAGTTAATGAACAAGAGGTCATAGGATAGTACAAGAAGGAGGGGTTTAATGGCAACTTGGATAGCTCATCTTAGAATTGCAGAAAATATATTGAAGAATATGGATGATTTAGATTCTATAGCATTTATACTTGGAAATGTTGGTCCAGATTCTGGAGTTCCGAATGAAGATTGGAGTAGCTTCAATCCACCAAAAAAAATTACTCATTGGATTAATGAAGAAAATAATATAGATGCAGAGAGGTTTTTTGATAAGTATATAAAAAATAATTTCATGGAATACTCAAAATATTCTTATGTCCTTGGATATTATATACACTTGCTTACAGATATTGAATGGTCTAAGTTTTTCAATGAAAAAAAGAAAAATGCTTTATATAATAAGAAATTAAAAGAGGATGCAAGTTTTATTTGGACCATAAAAAAGGATTGGTATGGATTAGATTTTTTATACTTAGAAAAAAATCCTAATTTTATTTTTCATACTATATTCAAAAATATAGACCAGGTACCGGATTATATAGATTATTTTCCTAAAGGGGCTTTAATGAAGCAAGTTAAGTATATAACAGAATATTATTTAGGAGATAATGAAGAAACTAAGGAGAATTTTATATATCTTAATGAAAAGGAAATGGATAAGTTTATAGATGAGACTTCTAAAAAGATAATTAGTATTTTAAAAGGTAAAATTCAATAAATAAAGAATAATATTAGGAATAAGAACTATACATATGATTTCATGTTATAGTTCTTTTATTTTTGTATTCCTTTATAAATATAAGAGTAGATTTTTTATGAAGAATGAGTTAATTATATATATTCCACTAGGATACTTATTGCATCAATTATTAAAATGGCTTATAATAAAATAAACTTTGATTATCAAAGTATTTGAAATTCAAAGTAAAATATCTTAATTTGAAAGGTAGTGTTTTTATGAATATAAAAGGTCTTAAGATAGGAAATATATTTGTACCTATGCCTATAATTCAAGGTGGAATGGGGATAGGAGTTTCTAGATCAAAACTTGCATCAGCAGTGACTAATGAAGGAGGAATCGGAGTTATATCTGCAGCACAAGTAGGATATGATGAAGAGGACTTTGAAAGTAATAATTTAGCTGCTAACATTAGAGCTTTAAAAAAACAAATTTTATTAGCAAAAAAAGCTACTGATGGAGGAGTTATTGGAGTTAATATAATGGTTGCTATGAATAATTATAAAGAGCATGTTAAGGCAGCCATAGAAGGTGGTGCGGATATTATAATTTCAGGAGCTGGAATACCAATGGAATTACCAAAACTAATCAAAGGTTTTTCAGTAAAAATTGCACCTATAGTATCTTCTTTAAAGTCAGCCAAAGTTATTTTGAAGCTTTGGGATAGACATGATAAAGTAGCCCCAGACATGGTTATAGTTGAAGGACCAAGAGCAGGAGGACATTTAGGATTTAAAAAAGAAAATATAAATATGACTGAAGAAGCTTTTGATAAAGAAGTGGTAGATATAATTAATGAAACTAAAATTTATGGAGAAAAGTATAATAAGGAAATCCCAGTAGTAGTGGCTGGAGGTATATACGATGGAAAAGATATAGCTAAATACCTAAAACTAGGTGCAGATGGAGTTCAAATGGCAACTAGATTTGTAGCAACAGTAGAATGTGATGCATCAGAAAATTTTAAGAAGGCTTATGTTGATTCAAAAGAAGATGATATAGTTATAGTAGATAGTCCTGTGGGGTTACCAGGAAGAGCTATATGTAATCCATTTGTAGAGAATACTTTTAAAGGGAAATTGAAGGTGGAAAAATGCTATAGATGTATATCTCACTGTAATCCAAAAGAAACTCCTTATTGCATTAGTGAAGCACTAATAAATGGTGTTAAGGGAAATATGGATGAAGCTTTAGTATTTTGTGGAGACAATGCTCATAGGATAAAAAGTATAGTTACAGTAAAGGAATTAATGGAGGAGTTAAAAGCAGAAATTTTAAAAGCATAAAATCCAGAAATAAATCATAAACATCAAATTTAGAATTAACAAAAAAATTAAAAATTTTTAATTTAGGTTTTACTAATGATGAAAATATGTAATAATAATATGTATGTTTTATTATTAGGATGAGGTGTAAAGATGAAAATTGGATTTGATCACGAAAAATATCTGGAAGAACAATCAAAATATATTTTAGAGAGAGTTAATAATTATGATAAACTTTATCTAGAGTTTGGAGGAAAACTATTATTTGATATGCATGCTAAAAGAGTTTTGCCAGGCTTTGATGAAAATGCAAAAATAAAGTTACTTCATAAGCTTAGAGAAAAGGCAGAAATAATTATCTGTGTATATGCTGGTGATATTGAAAGAAATAAGATAAGAGGCGATTTTGGAATTACATATGACATGGATGTACTAAGATTAATTGATGATCTTAGAGGATATGATTTACAGGTAAATAGTGTGGTTATAACTCGATATAGTGGTCAACCAGCTACTAATATTTTTATAAATAAATTAGAACGTAGAGGTATTAAAGTTTATAAGCATGAAGCTATTAAAGGTTATCCTACTGAGGTTGATACTATCGTAAGTGATGAGGGCTATGGAAGGAATCCATATATAGAAACTACTAAGCCTATAGTAGTAGTAACAGCACCGGGACCAGGAAGTGGAAAATTAGCTACTTGTTTAAATCAATTATACCATGAGAATAAAAGAGGAAATGCTGTTGGATATTCTAAATTCGAAACTTTCCCTGTATGGAATGTGCCTTTGAAACATCCTTTAAATATTGCCTATGAAGCAGCTACTGTTGATCTTAAAGATGTAAATATGATAGACTCTTTTCACTTTGATGCATACAATGAGGTTGCAGTAAACTATAATAGAGACATTGAGATGTTCCCAGTTATAAAGAGGATTATTGAGAAGATAACTGGAAAAGAATCTATATATAAATCACCAACAGATATGGGAGTTAATAGAGTAGGATTTGGAATTACTGATGATGAAGTTGTTAAGGAAGCTTCTATACAGGAGATAATTAGAAGATACTTTAAAACTAGTGTTGAATATAAAAAAGGATATGTAGATGCAGAGGTTTTTCAAAGAATTAAAATAATTATGGAAAGTTTAAATCTTAAACCAGAGGATAGAAAAGTAGTCATTCCTGCTAGAGAATATTCTAGTAAGCTTAAATTAGAAGCAAACAAAAATGATGCCTGCCCTGTAGTAGCCCTAGAACTTGAAGATGGTACTGTTTTAACAGGTAGAAGTTCAGAGCTAATGGATGCATCTTCAGCAGCTATTTTAAATGCAGTAAAGTACCTAGCTAACATATCTGATGAGATTCATTTAATTTCACCAGTGGTATTAGAACCTATAAAAAGTTTGAAAACCAATGCTTTAGGAAGTAATAATACATCTTTAAATTCAGAAGAAATACTGATTGCCCTTAGCATTTGTGCTGCTACTAATCCTATGGCTCAAGTTGCTTTAGAAAAACTTATAAAGCTTAAAGGGTGTCAAGCTCACTCTACTACTATTCTAAGTACTGGTGACGAGCAAATATTTAGAAAACTGGGAATAGATGTTACTTGTGATGCTGAGTATCCTTCACAAAATTTATTTTATAATATGTAAAATAGTATAAATAAAAATAAATGAACAGTGTATATGATGATGAATTTAAAATCATGAAATATACACTGTTTTATTTAGAAAAAAATATATTTCGACATCCTAAATTTTTTATAGAAATTTATAGTATCTATGGTATATAATATATATAGTAGTAATAAGAAATTTAAATGTGATTTAGGAGGGAACATGGTTAAGAATAAAAGAAATTTTATTTTGAATGATAACTTATACAAAGTAATAGGTGTCTTAGCAATTCCTATTATGATAAATAATTTAATACAAACACTATATAATTTAGTTGATGGATTATGGGTAAGTAAAATTGGATCAGTAGAATTTGCAGCTACAGGGTTTGTTTGGCCAGTTAATTTTTTATTTATATCTATCGGAATGGGCTTATCTATAGCAGGTACATCTATCATTTCTCAGTTTATAGGAGCTGATAAATATGAAGAGGCTAATAAGTATGCAAGTCAGCTTTTGGTAGTATCTTTTTTATCTTCAATACTATTTGCTATAGTAGGATATATAATATCTCCCTTTGTTGTAAGAGTAATGGGGGGTACAGGGGAACTCGCAAGAAATAGTATAATATATCTAAGAATTACCTTCTTAGATATGCCTTTTATGTTTTTATTTTTTAACTTTAACTCGATAATGAATGCAGAGGGAAATACAGTATTTCCAACTGTCCTTAGTGCAATTAGTGCAGTTCTTAATATGATTTTAGATCCAATATTTATTTTTACATTTAATATGGGAATCGCAGGAGCAGCTATAGCAACTCTATTGTCAAAGGCTGTTTTAGCAATAGCTGGAATTTATGTATTGATGAGAAGATCATCTAAGGTAAGACCTTCTTTTAAGAACTTTAGATTTGATAGAGAAATAATTAAGAAAATCATATCAGTTGCCCTTCCATCTTCTATTGGACAATCTGGTTCAGCCTTAGGATTTATGGCTTTAAATGGTTTTATAGTATCCTATGGCACAGCTACACTAGCAGCTTTTGCTATGGTAAATAGAATTACATCTCTTGTAATTCAACCAGCCATGGGAATCGGAGCAGCCCTTACGTCTATTATAGGTCAAAATCTAGGGTGTAACCAACTAAAAAGAGCCAAGGAAGCCTTTGTAAAAGCCATAAAGCTTACTATCAGTTTTTCTGTCTTAGGATTAATTGTCTTATTAGCTTTTGACAAACAAATTATAGGTTTCTTTATGCAGTCTAAGGACGACATGATGGTAATTTCAGAGGGGATAACATATTTGCAATATATAGCATGGTCTATGCCACTTATGGGTATATTCAGTGTATTGCAAGGGGTATTTCAGGGATCAGGTCATACTAAATATTCTATGGAGATGGAAGTGGGAAGACTTTGGTTTGTGAGACTTCCTATGATATTACTATTCAAGAATTTTACAAATATAGGTTCTGTAGGCATATGGTTTTCTATGAGTTTTAGCAATCTTATAATATGTATTTTTGGGTATATAATGTATCGAAAAGGAGCCTGGGAGAAAAATATAATTCATCATAAGGATTGTAGAGAATTGAAAGAGGCAAAATAAAGGAATCTATGGGATGAAATCAGAATTAATGTTAAAATATACACATGGGATAAATAATATCCTATGTGTATTTAATATATAGTATTGTTTTATACTTGTCTATATTATTGATAGTGTTTTAGAAGTTAGTCACTTTCATAAAATTTTGTGCATTGAGCACAGCGAAAGGAATGAATGTTATTATGGATGAGATTTTAATTGAAGAATATAGAGGAGAACTTTTAGAATGTGTACATAGAGGATATATATGTTGTGTAAATGAAGATGGACAGGTTGTTTACTCTATAGGTGATCCTGGATTTGTAACTTTTATGAGATCATCAGCAAAACCAATACAAGCTATTCCATTAATAAAGAGAGGCATTGATACAAAGTATAATCTTAGTGATAAAGAAATTACAGTTATGACAGGCTCTCATAGGGCAGAACCATTTCATGTTACGGCATTAGAATCTATAATGGATAAAGTCAAGATAGATGAAGATGAACTTATATGTTTACCTACATATCCATTATCAATGAATGCTAAAGAAGAAATACTAAGAAGTGGTGGAGAAAAGAGACGAATTTATCATAACTGTTCAGGAAAACATATGGGAATTTTGACTTTATGTACTGATATGAACTGTGATAAAAGGGAATATTGGAACATTAATAGTCCAGCTCAGCAGGAAATTCTTTCCCACATTTCAATGATATCTGGATATCCAAGAGAACAGATAAAAATTGGTACAGATGGATGTGGAGTTCCTGTATTTGCAATGCCTATGAAAAATTTAGCTATGGCTTATATGAAGATGGCATGTCCTGACACTATTGGAGATGAGTTAACACGAGATGCTGTAATAAAGCTTACTAAACTAATGAATGAAAATTATGAGATGGTTTCCGGTACTGATTTAATATGTTCATTACTTTTAATGGATGATAATATAGTTGCAAAGGGTGGAGCAAAAGGAGTATATTGTTTTGGACTTAGAGATGAAAGACTTGGATTTTCAATTAAGATAATAGACGGATCAGAGGAAGAATGGCCGCTAATTGTAGCGTCTATATTAGAGCAGATTAATTATAAAAATAAAGATACTATAGATAGACTAAAAAGGGTATTTCCAAGGGTTATTGTTAATGATAATAATAAAGAAGTAGGAGAAAGTATTGTAAGATTTAAGCTATAGCAGATCAACCTATTTTTAATATTAAGTTTACTTAGATAGTTATATATTAATATGCAATTATTTGCAGGAAGTAGATTACATATTAAAAGGTTAGTATGGGGGTAATTGATAATGAAAGAAAAGGTTTTAGTTGAGATATGTTGTGGTTCACTAGAAGATGTTATAATAGCTAAAAAAGCTGGAGCTCATAGGGTAGAGTTAAATTCAAATATGTTTTTGGGGGGGATAACACCATCAATAGGTACTATTGAAGAAGCTAAAAAATCAGTAGATATTCCTATTATGGTAATGATAAGACCGAGAGGAGCTGGATTTTGTTATTCTGAATATGAAATTAAAACCATGGAACGAGATATGAAAGCAGCAATTAAAGCTGGTGCTGATGGTATAGTATTTGGAGCATTGAGGGAAGATGGTACTCTTGATGTAGAATTATGCAAAAGATTTATGGATATTATAGGAGATAGGGAAGCTGTATTCCATCGTGCCTTTGATGTAGTGAAAGACCCCTTTAAAGTATTGGATACCTTAGTTGATTTAGGTGTAAAAAGAATTCTTACTAAGGGACAAAAAAACACAGTGGAAGATGGAGCAGAACTTTTAAAAGAGTTGATAAAGTATAGTAAGGGAAAAATTGAAATACTTCCAGGGGGGGTAAGACCTCATAATGTAAAATGGATGATCGAAACTTTGAAGTTTAATCAGCTTCATGTAGCTTCTTTTACTAGAAGAAAAGATCATTCAACCCAATGCAATCCAGAAGTTTACTTTGGAAGTCCTCTAAATCCAAAAGAGATTGACTTTGATATAGCTAACTACGAATATTTAAAAGAAATGTGTGAGAATATAAAAACTATTACTAAAGCTAATTATATAAAATAGATAAAAATTATTTTTAACAAAGGTTGTTTCATAATAAATTTGAGACAACCTCTTTTTGTTAATTTAACCTTTAAAATAATAGTATACCTATATAAATAAGAGCACAATATATATTAAGATAATTAACTATTTATATAAGGAGGATTAGTAATGAAAAAATTAAAATATTCTTCTGTGGTTGTACTTATACTTATATGTATATTTTGTACTTTCAATTTAGCTTTAGCTGAAGACAATAGGAAATGTACTGACAAGGAATACTTAAAAAAAATAGTATATCTAACTTTTGATGATGGACCTACCAATAATACTTTAAAGATACTGAAGATTTTAGAAGAAGAAAATGTTAAAGCTACGTTTTTTGTTATAGGAGAACTAGCTAAAGAAAATTCTGATATATTAAAGCAAGTTGAAGGACAAGGACATGAAATATGTATACATACTTATAATCATAAGAACTGCATCTATTCAAGTAAGGAAGAATATTGGGAAGATTATAATAAAGCTAATAAAGCTATCACAGATGTCCTTGGTCATGAACCTTCAAAATTCATGAGAATGCCTGGAGGGTCTAGCACTACCATTGGAGATAAGGGAACTGTTAGAGCTATTAGAAATGAATTATGTGATGAGGGATTGTACTATGTGGATTGGAATATATCTATTGAGGATGCTCTTTCTACAAATGTACCTGTAGAAAAACTTTTATCTACCTTTAAAAAGGAGCTTAAAAAAACTTTTATAGATCCCAATACTGCTATAGTACTCATGCATGATGGTGCCTCAAATTCTACTACACCTAAGGCGCTTCCTTCTATAATAAAATATTTTAAGGATAATGACTACGAATTTAAAAATTTTGGAGATATATCTGAGGAAGAATTATCTCACCTTTTGAATCAAAGACAGATTAATAAATATAATCAACCAAAGCAAACGGATGCTTCAAATTAAGAATCTAATCCTTTAAAAATAATAATTACTTTATATGCTTAAGTATTACACTTGATTTAATTTGACAAAGGGTTAAAGGTATGTAATATTTATGTATATAATTAATATTTTTGTATAGTTAAAATATTAATTGGAATGATTTTATTTGTAATGAAAATTTATAATTAAAATAAAGTATGTGTAGTATAGTCACAAATTATTTTATTAAGGATGTAGATATTTATGAGTAGTATTTTAAAGAATTTAGATGATGGAAAAGAAAAATCTATAAGAGAAATAGTTCTTAAAGAGCTTCGAACAGCTATATTTACAGGAGATATAAACCCGGGAGATAGATTAATAGAAAATAATATTGCTACAGCTATGGGTGTCAGTAGAACCCCAGTTAGAGAGGCACTAAGACAGTTAGAAAGTGAAGGCTTGGCTGTGAATATCCCTAGAAAAGGCACTATAGTCAAGGGGATTTGTATTGAGGATGCTATAGAGATATATGATATTCGGGAAGTTTTAGAGGGCCTTGCAGTAAGGGGAGCATGTATGCATATTTCTCGAATTGAAATAAGAGAATTGAGAGAAATCATAGAAAATATGAAAAAACTTATTGATACTAATGAAGAAAAGGAATATGTAGAAGTTCACAATAGATTTAATAAAATAATTTTAGATGCTTGTCATAATAAAAGGCTGATATCACAAATGGAATATATATATGAATACTTACAGAGCCTAAGAAAGATTAGTTTAATGACAAAAGAAAGGAAATTAGATGCACTTAAAGAGCATATAGAAATTGTAGATGCTATAGAAGTTGGAGATGAGCAACTTGCTGAAGAAAGAGCAAGAGCTCATGTTACACGTGCTAAAAAATCTTTTCAAAATGCAGTGGTTAAATAGTAGTTTATAAACGATTAACTATAAAACATAAAGAATTGTTAATACTAAAATTGTATTAACAATTCTTTTTTTATGCTTTATAGCAAGTTTAAAATTACGAAAATTTTTTAAAAAATATTCAATTTTCTATTGATTTTTACAAATGAATTGTATACACTATAAACAAGATGTATACAAAAAGTATTTAAAGTATGAAAAGGGATACAAAACTATTGAATATTTTTAATCAGGAGGCGTAAATATGGAACTTAAAACAGTAGCTAGTGCTGGCACATTGGAATCCAGTGATATTCAAATTATAATTGAACCCTCAACTGCTGGAATAGAAATTACTCTAGAAAGTACTGTTAAAGCACAATTTGGAGAAGAAATAGAAGCAGTTATCAAAGAAACTCTTAAATCCTTGGGGGTAGAAAGTGCAAAGGTGTTTGCTAATGATAAAGGTGCAATCAACCCTGTAATAAAAAGTAGAGTTCAGACTGCAGTTCATAGATCAGCTGAAAACAAGGAATATAAATGGATGTAAGGGGAGATTAAGATGAAACTAAGACGTTCGATGCTATTTGTTCCTGGAAATAATCCAGGAATCATAAGAGATGTACACATATACAAACCTGATTCAGTAATGTTTGACTTAGAAGATGCAATTGCTATATCAGAAAAGGATTCTGCAAGATTTTTAGTTCACAATATGTTAAAAAATCTAGGAGATTACTATAAAGAACTAGGTATAGAAACGGTGGTTCGTATCAATGGTTTAGATACAGAATTTTGGCAAGAAGATTTAGCAGCAATAGTTACAGGTGGAGTTGAAGTTGTAAGAATTCCTAAAACTGAAACTGTAGAAGATGTTATGACTGTAGATAGAGAAATAGAAAAAATAGAGAAGGCTTGTGGAAGAGAAATTGGTTCAACAAAGATAATGGTAGCCATTGAATCGGCTTTAGGAGTTATGCATGCCTTTGAAATAGCAAAATCTCCAACTAAAAGGTTAATAGGTATGGCTTTAAGTGGTGAGGATTTTGTAACTAGTATGAAGACAACAAGAACTCCAGAGGGAGATGAGCTTTATGTGGCAAGAGGAATGATTGCTATGGCAGGAAGAGCTTGTGGACTTGAAGTGTTAGATACCGTTTATTCAGATGTAAATAACGATGAAGGATTCCTAAAAGAAGCTAATCTTATTAAGAGAATGGGATTTGGCGGTAAGTCATTAATTCACCCAAGACAAGTGGAGCTTATACACAGTGTATATACTCCTAGTGAAAAAGAAATAGTTAAAGCTAAAAAGATAGTCGATGCTACAGCAGAAGCTTTACGTGAAAATAAGGGAGTATTTACTGTAGACGGTAAAATGGTAGATAAACCAATTATAGAGAGAGCTCAAAGAGTTTTAGAACTTGCTAAAGCAGCGGGGGTTTTAGTTGGAGGTGAAGATAATGAATAATAGAGTAAGCAAAGAATTATTAAATAGCATACCGGGATATGAGAATAGAAAGGTTTATGAAACTCCCTTTATTAATCAACCAAAGGGAACTATGGTTGAAAGTGATAGTGAAAATTTAAAAGAGCAAGTAAAGAGAACTAAAGTAGTAGAATCTATAAGAGTTGCTATAGAAAAATGTGAAATTAAAGATGGGATGACTATTTCTTTCCATCATCACTTTAGAGCTGGAGATAAGCTTTTAATGATGGTAGTAGATACATTGGCAGAAATGGGTATTAAAAATTTAAGAGTAGCATCAAGTTCTTTAACAAGTGCTCATGATGGACTTGTAGCACATATAGAAAATGGTGTTGTAAATAGAATTGAAAGCAGTGGTCTTAGAGGAAAACTTGCAGCTGCAATATCTGAAGGAATTTTAGGTAAGCATCCAGCAGTTATTCGTTCTCATGGTGGAAGAGCTAGGGCTATTGTAGAAGGAGATTTGAAAATAGATGTATCATTTATAGCAGCTCCATCTGCTGACTGCATGGGAAATGCCAACGGCGTAAAAGGAAAATCCATATGTGGATCTTTGGGTTATGCAAAGGTAGATGCAGAGTATGCTAATAAGGTAGTTGTAGTAACAGATACTTTAGTTGATTATCCCAACTTCCCACAGAGCATTCCACAAACTAAAGTTGACTATGTAGTTGTAGTTGATGAAATTGGTGATTCAAAGGGGATAATGTCTGGAGCAACTAGATTTACATCAAATCCTAAAGAGCTTTTAATGGCAAAAAGAGTACTTGATGTAATGCTTGCATCTGGAAGATTTGTAGATGGATTTTCTATGCAAACAGGTAGTGGTGGAGCATCTCTAGCAGTTACTCGTTTTGTTAAAGAAGAATTAAAGAAAAGAGATATTAAATTAAGTTATGCCCTAGGTGGAATTACAGGACCTATGGTAGATCTTTTAGAAGAGGGACTTTGTGATACACTATTTGATGTCCAATGCTTTGATTTAAAGGCTGCGGAGTCCATTGGAAAAAATGAAAAACATATAGAAGTTAGTGCAGATTTTTATGCTAATCCATTTAATAAATCAGCTGCAGTTAACAAATTAGATTTTGTTGTCCTAAGTGCATTAGAAATAGATACTGATTTTAATGTTAATGTTATTTCTGGCTCTGATGGAGTTATTAGAGCAGCATCAGGTGGACATAGTGACACAGCAGCTAATGCTGAAATATCAATTTTAGTAGCACCTCTTACAAGAGGAAGAATTGCAACTATAATTGAAAAAGTAACTACTATTGTTACTCCAGGTAGTACAGTAGATGTAGTTGTTACAGATTATGGTGTAACTGTAAATCCAAGAAGACAAGATTTAATCAACAAGTTTAAGAAGGCAGGCCTTCCATTAATAACTATGGAAGAATTAAGAAAAATTGCTGTTAAGCTAATAGGAGTTCCTAAGGAATTAGAGTTCTCTGATGAAGTAGTAGCAGTAATTGAATACAGAGATGGAAGTATTATAGACGTAGTTAAAAAGCTTAAAAAGTAAGCTAGATATTATCTTTGATTTGAAAGGTTTAAACAAATAACTTGTTAACCCTATTAGGACTTACTAAAAGTAAGGCCTAGTAATGAAATTATACAATTTAATTTTAGGAGGATTAATTATGCCAGAAAATCTTATTGAAGAAAAAAAAGGTCCCTTTAAAGTATACGGCATGCCGTGGTACATTTTTGCAGGAGTTGCAGTAGTAGTTTTCTTTGCAGCAATCAAAGGGTTTTTACCTAAAAACTCTGTAGGTGCCTTTGCACTATTATACTCAGTAGGTATCCTATTTGCTATGATTGGAGATAGGATTCCAATATGGAAAGAGTATGTTGGAGGAGGTCCAATTCTTGCTTTCCTAGGATCTGCAGCGTTAGTTTACTATGGGATAATACCAGAAGCAAGTGTTGAAGCTGTAAAAATATTCATGGATACCGCAGATTTCTTAGACTTATTTATAGCAGTACTTATAACAGGATCAATATTATCAGTTAATAGGAAATTACTTATGAAAGCTTTCCTTGGATATATTCCAGCAATATTGGGTGGAGTAATTGCAGCATTTGTATTAGGAGCTTTAGGTGGAGCTATATTTGGTATTCCTATGTCAGAAATAGCTACTAAGTATGTACTTCCAATAATGGGTGGTGGTACTGGAGCAGGAGCAATTCCAATGAGTGAAATTTACTCAAGTGTTACTGGTGGGGATCCAGCAGCATGGTTATCCTTTGCTCTATCAATTCTTACAATAGCTAATATTATAGCTATAATAGCAGCGTCAGTATTAAATAAATTGGGTGAAACTAAAGCTGGAGCTAAATTTAATGGACATGGTGAATTAATAAGAAATGCAGAAGATATATCTAAATTAGAAGAAACTAGAGTAGTTAAAGTTACAGCTAGAGAAGTTGCAGCAGGACTAATTCTTGCGTGTGCATTTTATGTACTTGGAAATATTTTATCAAAAACTGTAATTATACCGGAATTTACGTTAATGGGAATCAATGTTAAAATTGATATTCATAGATTTGCGTGGATGGTTATTTTAGTAGCTATAGCTAATGTAGCTAATATAATTCCATTAGAATTAAAAGAAGGAGCTAAAAAGCTTCAAGGATTTTTCTCTAAACAATTCTTACTAGTAGTAATGGTTGGAGTTGGTATAGCTATGACAAATCTGGGAGAACTTATAGCAGCATTTAGTATAGCTAACGTTGTTATAGCAGGACTAATAGTTTTAGGAGCAATTCTTGGATCAGGAATTGTAGGGTGGTTAGTAGGATTCTACCCAATAGAGACAGCAATTTCAGCTGGATTATGTATGGCAAACCGTGGAGGTTCAGGAGACGTTGCGGTTCTTACAGCAGCAAAACGTATGGATTTAATGTCCTTTGCACAAATTTCTTCTCGTCTTGGTGGAGGAATAATGCTGATATTAGCAAGTATAGCCTTTGGTATGTTCTTCTAAAATCAGATTTTGAAAATAAATATAAAAAGAGTGTTGCTGTCAACACTCTTTTTATATTATGATACAATGTAAGTATCCTAATAGTTATAAACTTATAATGGAGTGAAAGATATGAGTAAAAAGAAAAATAGAAAAACAAATAAAGAAATTTTACAAGAAGCTCATGCAGAAGGAATGTTTAGTGAAGCAGAAGAAATATCTAAAGGAAAAAAGAAATATGAATTTAAAAGTGGATTTGATGCTGTGTTTTCAGTAATTATTGTAATTATTGCATTACTAATAATATCCTTTGTAAGAAAATACTTTAACTTATAAAATTAAGATAGGATGTAATTTATTAAATGAGGTGAAGAAATGTATTATAACACTCAAAAAATAAATCTTAATTCTAAAATAGAAGTAAATAGGGTTGAGGAATTTTTAAGGGGATTTGCCCTTAAATATGAAGATGTAGATTATACTTTAATAATAGAGGAAGAGGGAGAAATAATAGCTACCTGTTCTAAGAAAAATAATATCGTTAAATGTTTTGCCGTAAGTGAGGATCATCAAGGTCAAGGTATATCAAATATACTTATTACTGATATCACTAATAAACTCTTTGAAGAAGGCATATACCATAACTTTATTTTTACAAAGCCTTCGAATAATTTTCTGTTTCAAGGACTTGGATATAAGGTAATTGTTGATACGGATAAAGTTAGTTTATTGGAAGCAGGGAATAAAAATATCCATAGCGAGTTGAAAAATATAAAGAAGAGTTATGAATTAAAGGATGAAGAGCAATATGCTGCGTTAATTATGAACTGTAATCCTTTTACATTAGGACATAAATATATAGTTAAGAAAGCAGCTATGGAAAATAGAAATGTTATAATTTTTGTGGTAGAAGAAGAGAAGTCCTCATTTCCATTCCAAGTTAGATTTCAACTAATAAAAGAGGGAGTTAAGGAATTTAATAATGTAACTGTAATACCCGGTGGGAATTATATTATATCATCAGCTACTTTTCCAAATTATTTTTTAAGAAAAGATGACGACATTCTAAAAGAATATACTAAAATAGATGGAAACGTCTTTGGAAAATATTTTTGTAAGGAACTAAATATAACTAAAAGATATGTAGGAAGTGAACCTTACTGCAATGTTACCAATACTTATAATGAAACTTTAAGAGAAGTATTGCCTAAGTACGGTGTGGAAGTTGAAATTATAGAGAGATGCGAGATAGAAAATAAAGCTATAAGTGCGTCTAGAGTTAGAGAATTACTTAAAGAAAATAGACTAGAAGAAGTAAGAGAGTTAGTCCCATTAACTACCTATGAATTTTTAACAAGCAGCCTAGGTAAAGATATTATAGAGAAGCTTAAACTTAGAGATTTGCCTCATTAAAATATTAAATATTTCCTATGATAAAAATTGGAGGCTAATTAATATACAATAGAAACATTTAATTTTATCATAGTAAGGAAGGGGAAAAGTGATAGGATAATTATTGCCTATCCTTACATTAATATGGACTATACAGAAATAGATGAATTTTTAAATCATAGAGAAAAGAGAGTATTACACCAAGAACAACTTCTGAGAAATACATCTGGTGGAGTTACTCTTGCCACTGTAAGAGTAAACTATCCTGGTATAAAAAAATCTAATTACATTACAGATAGAATTGCCGAGATAGTTTGTGAGGATATATATTTATTTCATAATAAAAATATAATTTGTAAAGAAATCTATAAGAATAAAGAAGGAGTTATAGGTCATTTCATCTTTAATACTGATAATATTGAAGTAAAAAAGCAACTTATATATATGGAAGAAAATCATATATTAGGTAGATGTGTAGACATAGATGTATATTATCTTGATGATAGTGATCCATTGATGCCGTCCTTGCGTGGAGTGTCTAGAAGTGACATAGGCCTAGAACCTAGAAAATGTTTTTTATGTGAAGAAGAAGCCAGAATATGTTCTAGAAGTCAAAAGCATAGTATAGAGAGGATAAAAGAGTATTTTATTAGTAAGTATGAAGAATATACGTGTTATGTAGATAAAAGAGATAGATTGTCCTATGAGATATCTCAACTAGCCCTTAAATCAATGATTACAGAGGTATCAACTATGCCTTCTTATGGATTAGTTTCACCTGTTACAAAAGGGTCTCATAAAGATATGGATTACTATACATTTTTAGAGAGTAGTTTTGCCATAGCACCATTTATAAAGGAAATGGTAGAAGTGGGATATAGCTATGAAACTCCAAAAAATATTTTTAAAGCTATTAGAACTATTGGAATAAAATGTGAAGAGACTATGTTTAAAGTTACTAAAGGTATAAATACCCATAAAGGTATGATATTTTTAATAGGAGTAGTAGCTACTGCGCTAGGTAAAGCTCTATATGAGAAAGTATCCTTCAATAAAGTTCAAATTATACTAAAGGATATGTGTGAAAATATATTGGATGATTTTAAAGATTTGCATAAAAAGAAAGACTTAACTCATGGAGAGGCTTTATATTTAAAACATGGTTTTGTTGGAATTAGGGGAGAAATTAAAAAGGGTCTTGAAAATATTTTCCAGGAAATAATACCCAAACATAGAAGTTCTAATCTAAAAGGAAATGATTTGTATTCTGAAACATTGCTTATGTTGATTAGTAAAGTAGAAGATAGTACCATTGTACATAGACAAAATATAGAAAAACTTCGTGAAGTTCAAAGACGTGCCTATGAAATTTTAAACTTGGGGGGCTTCAATAGCGAAGAAGGAATTAAAGCAGCCCATGACTTTGAAAAGCAGTGTATAGACGAAAATGTGAGTCCGGGAGGATCAGCGGACTTATTGGCATTAGTTATATTTTTGACAGAGTCTGAAAGGTTCTTTTCATAAACTTTAACTCGTTACAGATGTAAATTTTTAAAGTAGATATATTTAATTAACACAGGATATTAAATATATCTACTTTATTTTATAAATTTATCAAAAATACCCATGGAATATAGAGAATTTATAATAATCATATATAGAAATTAATGTAAAATTAAAGTAAATATAAAAAAATGCAGGAATAATAGTTTACATATTTAATATAATATATAGAAATTAATTAAAAAAATAATTATTATTTTGTATTGAAATATTTGAAAATTCAGTATAAAATGTAATAGTGATAATAATTTAACAAGCATTGTAGGGGGGAAAACAATGAAAACATCCTTTAATTATGAAGAACTAGATGTTATATTAAAAAATCATGGATATAACCCTAGTAGTATAATTGCAATATTACAAGATACTCAGGAGATATATAGATATCTTCCAGAGGAAATATTTCCATATTTCTCTAAAAAATTAAGTGTCAGTGAAGCAAAAATTTACAGCGTAGCTACATTCTATGAAAACTTTTCTTTAGAACCTAAAGGGAAATATGTAATAAAAATATGTGATGGAACAGCATGTCACGTAAGAAAATCTATACCAATATTAGAGAAGCTAAGAAGTGAATTGAATCTTTCAGAAAACAAAGTTACTACAGATGATTTAATGTTTACCGTGGAAACGGTTTCATGTCTTGGAGCCTGTGGTTTAGCACCAGCACTAACTGTTAATGACAAGGTTTATGGGGCTATGACTCCTGAGAAGGCAATAGAACTTTTAAATATGCTTAAGGAGGACAAATAATATGCTTCTTAATAGAGAGGATTTAATTAATATAAGAAATATCTATAAAGAAAGTTTTCACAACGAAAAGGTAAAAATTCTTGTATGTGGAGGTACTGGTTGTATAGCGGGTGGTTCATTAGAAATATACGATGAGTTTGTAAGACTAATGAAGGAAAAAGATATAAGATGCGAGGTTAAATTAGAAAAAGAATCTCATGAAAAATCTGTTGGAATTAAAAAAAGTGGTTGCCATGGATTCTGTGAGATGGGACCTCTAGTAAGAATTGAACCATGGGGATATTTATACATAAAGGTTAAGCCACAGGATTGTGAAGAAATTATAGATAAGACTATTGTTTTAGGTCAATGTGTAGATAGATTGGCTTACGAAAAAGATGGTAAGGTTTACAGAACCCAAGATGAAATACCTTTCTATAAAAAGCAAACTAGATTGGCATTAGAACATTGTGGTCATATTGATTCTACATCTATAGAAGAATATTTTGCTATAGGTGGATATTCTGCTTTAGAAAAAGTACTATTTGATATGACTTCAGATGAAATTATAAAAGAAATCGATGATTCTAATTTAAGAGGCCGTGGCGGCGGCGGTTTCCCAACTGGGCGTAAGTGGGGTCAAGTAAAACGTCAACCTGAGGGTGAGAAGTACATTGTATGTAATGGTGATGAAGGAGATCCAGGTGCCTTTATGGATAGAAGCATAATGGAAGGAGACCCACATAGAGTTATAGAGGGAATGATGGTTGCAGCAGTAGCCTGTGGAGCACAGGAAGGATATATATATGTACGTGCAGAATATCCTCTTGCTGTTAGCAGATTAAAGAATGCTATAGAAGAAGCTAAAAAGTATGGAATATTAGGTGAGAACATTCTTGGTACAGGTTTTAGCATGGATATAAAAATCAATAAGGGAGCAGGTGCTTTTGTATGTGGAGAAGGAAGTGCACTAACAGCTTCTATTGAAGGAAAAAGAGGTATGCCTAGAGTTAAGCCACCAAGAACTGTAGAACAAGGATTATTTGGAAAACCAACAGTGCTTAATAACGTAGAAACATTTGCTAATGTACCTATAGTAATTGAAAAGGGAGCAGATTGGTATAAAACCATGGGTCCAGAAAAGAACAATGGAACAAAAGCCTTTGCATTAACAGGAAACATTGAAAATACAGGGCTTATAGAAGTTCCAATGGGTACAACCTTAAGAGAAATAATATTTGATATAGGTGGAGGAATAAGAGGAGGAGCAGAGTTTAAAGCTGTTCAAATTGGAGGTCCTTCAGGTGGTTGTTTAACAAAAGAACATTTAGATTTACCACTAGATTTTGATTCTTTAAAGAAAGCTGGAGCTATGATAGGTTCTGGTGGGTTAGTTGTAATGGATGAAAATACTTGTATGGTAGAAGTAGCTAGATTCTTTATGAACTTTACTCAAAATGAGTCTTGTGGTAAGTGTATACCATGTCGTGAAGGTACTAAGAGAATGCTTGAAATATTAGAGAGAATTGTAGCAGGTAAAGGTGAAATTGAAGATATTGATTTATTACTAGAACTTGCAGATACAATATCTTCTACAGCTTTATGTGGATTAGGAAAAACTGCAGCATTCCCAGTAGTAAGTACAATAAAGAATTTCCGTAGTGAATATGAAGCGCATATTATTGATAAGAAATGTCCAACCAAGACATGTCAAAAACTTAAAACTATCTATATAGATGCAGACCTTTGCAAGGGTTGTTCAAAATGTTCAAGAATTTGTCCAGTAGGTGCCATTTCAGGTAAGGTTAAAGAACCTTTTGTAATTGATAAAAATAAATGTATTAAATGTGGTGCCTGTATTGAAGCTTGTGCCTTTAAAGCTATAAAGGAGGATTAATAGAATGAATGAACAATTTATGATTATAGATGATATCCCAGTAGAAATAAAGGGAGAAAAAAATATTTTAGAGGTTATTAGAAAAGCAGGAATAGATTTACCAACTTTATGCTATTACTCAGAGCTTTCTGTATATGGAGCTTGCCGTATGTGTATGGTAGAAAATAAGTGGGGTGGAATTGAAGCTGCATGTTCTACACCACCAAAAGCTGGTATGGAGATATATACTAATACACCTAGATTAAGAAAATATAGAAAGAATATATTAGAATTATTACTTTCAAATCATTGTAGAGATTGTACTACCTGTGAGAAAAATGGACACTGTAAACTACAAGAGTTAGCACATCGCTTTGGAATAAGACAAGTAAGATTTGATAATACAGCAGAAAAAAGCGAATTAGATACATCATCTTTATGTATAGTAAGAGACAAGAGTAAATGCATACTTTGTGGTGACTGTGTAAGAATGTGTAATGAAATTCAAAATGTAGGTGCTATTGACTTTATAAAAAGAGGAGCAGAGATGAGTGTAGGTACAGTTTTTGACAAACCTATAGCAGAATCAAACTGTGTAGGTTGTGGTCAGTGTGCAGCAGTATGTCCTACAGGAGCTATAGTAGTAAAAGATGATACACAAAAACTATGGAAAGATTTAAGTGATAAAAATACTAAGGTAGTAGTGCAAATAGCTCCAGCAGTAAGAGTTGGAATAAGTGAGGAGCTTGGACAAAAAGATGGAGAAAATGTAATGGGTAAAATCGTTGGAGCTTTAAAGAGAATGGGCTTTGATGAAGTATTCGATACATCTACTGGAGCTGATCTTACAGTACTAGAAGAAACCGGAGAATTTATTTCAAGATTAGAAAATAATGAAAGGCTTCCTTTATTTACTTCTTGTTGTCCAGCTTGGGTTAACTATGTAGAAAGAACTTACCCAGAGATGATGAGTAATATCTCAACATGTAAATCTCCTATGCAGATGTTTGGTTCCGTTTTAAAGGAGCACTATAGTCATTCTAGTAAAAGAATAGTTAATGTAGCAATAATGCCTTGTACAGCTAAGAAATTTGAAGCTGATAGAGATGAATTTAAAGTTGATGGAGTTAATGATGTAGATTATGTTATAACTACTCAAGAGCTTATAGCTATGATAAAGGAAGCCGGAATTGTATTTTCAGAGATAGAACCAGAGGCTGTAGACATGCCATTTGGTGTTAGTAGTGGAGCGGGAGTTATATTTGGAGTTACAGGTGGAGTTACAGAGGCTGTTTTAAGAAGAGTTTTAGATGATAAATCTGTATCTACACTAAGAACTATAGCATTTAATGGAGTAAGGGGAATGTCTGGAGTAAAGGAAACTAGTATTACAGTAAATGATAAGGAATTAAAAATTGCTGTAGTTAGTGGTCTTAAAAACGCTGATGACCTTGTGAAAAAGATAAAATCAGGAGAAACACATTATGATTTTATTGAAGTAATGGCTTGCCCAGGTGGATGTGTAGGTGGAGCAGGACAACCATTTACAATGTTCGAAGGAAAGCAAAAACGTGGAGAAGGTTTATATGCAGCAGATAAGATGAGTAGCCTTAAACGTTCAGAAGAAAATCCAGTAATGATGTCTCTTTATTCAGGATTATTAAAGGGAAAAGTTCATAAGTTATTACATGTGAATTATAATAGAGGGGAGTAAACGCTGTGGTAAACTTAAGTGTTTGTATAGGTAGCGCCTGTCATGTAAAGGGATCTTATAATGTTATAAATGCTTTTCAACAGAGCATTGAAGAATATAATCTATCTGATAAAGTAGACTTAAAGGCAGTATTTTGTTTAGGTCATTGTTCTGATGCTGTATCTGTAAAAATTGATGACGGAGAAGTATTCAGTGTATCAGGCTTAACGGCAAAGAGTTTCTTTAAAAAAGAAGTATTACCAAGAGTAAAATAAGGTCATAAAACAAGCTAAATGTTAAATTAATATTGAGCCTACACTTATAATAAAGTGTAGGTTCAATATTTTGTAAGTTTTAGTGAGCTATTTTTGAGAAGAAGCTCTTTTTACTCATAGTAAATAAGTAGAACTTCTAAAAAATCTATACAGTTGTTAATTAAAATCTATATATGTGATATAATGATGTGCATGTAAAACTTAAGAATTAATTAACAGGAGCTGATATAAATGTATGTATTATTTGGTGAAAATGTAATTCATAATGATGAGATGAAAGAAATAATAGAAAGTAAAACTGATTTTAAAGTAATTAAGGATATGACAAAGGGAACTAAAAGAGAAGACGTTCATGCCTTTTGCTTAAGTGTGAAAATCTCAATCTTAAATGAGATTATAGAAGAAGAATATGATGATTTTAATTTAAGTGAAATGGAAGATGACGATGTTTTTGATGAATATCTCAGTTTAGCAGAAGAGATGGCCTTAGATATGGAAGAGTTTATTCCAGAGGAAGCTATTATCGATGCAAAGGCTTATAAATGGGATCAATCAGATAAAGATATAAAAGTTATTGTTATCATTGGAAATGACCAATTAGAAGAAAGAAAATTAAGAGATATAATGAAAAGATTACTAACTCAAGCAGAGTAAATGTGATATTTTTACAAAAAATTCACAATATATTCTTTATTTTATATAGAATTAGGTATAAAATATTTTATACGGTTGAGTATAAAATTTTATTATTTTTGTTTGGAGGAGATATATATGCTTAAAGAGAATGGAAACATTTCAATTCACACTGAAAATATAATGCCGATTATAAAAAAATGGCTATACTCTGATAAGGATATATTTATAAGGGAACTTATCAGTAATGGTTGCGACGCTATTAATAAATTAGAAAGACTTGTGACCTTTGGAGAAGCAACTGTGGAGGAGTCTAAATACGAAGTTACTGTATCCTTAAATAAAGAAGAAAAAACTATTAAATTTATAGATAACGGTATAGGAATGACTTCAGAGGAAGTGAAAAAATATATTAACCAAGTAGCTTTCTCAGGAGCTGAGGAATTTTTATCTAAATATAAAGATAAAATTGATGAAGGAAAAGGCATAATTGGCCATTTCGGATTAGGGTTTTATTCAGCTTTTATGGTATCAGAAAAAGTTGAAATTGATACTTTATCTTATAAGAAAGGTGAAGAAGCTGTTAAGTGGATTTGTGAAGGTGGTACAGAATATGAAATTGAATCTTCTGAAAGAACTTCTAGAGGAACAACTGTTACTCTTTATATAAGTGAAGATAGCAATGAATTCTTAGATTATTATAAATTAAGGCAAATTATAAAAAAACATTGTAACTTCTTCCCTGTTGAGATTTATCTAATAGATGAAAATGAGAAAAAAGATGATAAGGATTCAGAGAAGGATATAGAAAAAACTCCTTTAAATGATACAAAACCATTATGGATGAAAGCTCCAAAGGATTGTACAGATGAAGAGTATAAAGAGTTCTATAGAAAAGTATTCAATGAATATAATGATCCGCTATTTTGGATTCATATGAATGTAGACTATCCATTTAATTTAAAAGGAATATTGTACTTCCCTAAATTAAAACATGAATTTGAAGCTACAGAAGGAGAAGTGAAACTTTATAATAAACAAGTTTTTGTGGCAGATAACATAAAAGAAGTTATTCCAGAGTTTTTACTTTTATTAAAAGGTGTTATTGATTGCGAAGACATTCCTTTAAATGTATCAAGAAGTTTTCTACAAAAGGACAGTAATGTATCAAAGGTTTCCAGACACATTGTAAATAAGGTAGCTGATAAACTTACATCTCTATTTAAAAATCATAGAGATGAGTACAATGACTTTTGGAAAGATATAAATATCTTTATTAAATATGGTTGTCTAAGAGATGAAAAATTCTATGACAAGGTTAAAGATATACTGATTTTCAAAACTACTAATGGAGACCATGTAACATTAAAACAATATCTAGAAAACAATAAGGAAAATCATGATAAAAAAGTTATTTATGTTAATGATGAAAAGCAACAGTCTCAATATATTAAAATGCTAAAAGACAATAACTTAGAAGCTGTGATTTTAAATACCACACTAGACAGTCATTTTATTACTTTAATGGAGAGTAAAGAGGAAGGAGTACAATTTAGTAGAATTGACTCTGACTTAACAGAAATATTAAAGGCTGATGCAATAGATGAAAGTCCTGAAGAGAACAAGGCTATAGAAGAGATATTTAAGAAATCTATAAATAAGGAACAACTAAAAATCTCTATAGAGCCTATTAAAACAGAAGAAGTTCCTGCCATGATTACTCTATCAGAACAATCTAGAAGAATGGCTGAGATGAGTGTGATGTTTGGAGGAGGGGATATGTCAATGTTCCCTAAAGAAGAGACTTTAGTTGTAAATAGTTCAAATCCATTAATTAAAAAACTATTTAATTTATCTAAAGATGAAAATAAAAAAGACTTGGTTAATGATATTTGTAACCATGTGTATGATTTAGCTATGATAAGTCATGGACAATTAGGTGCTGATGAAATGTCTGATTTCATTAAAAGAAGCAATGATTTACTTGGAAGATTAATTAACTAGAGGTATTGAATAATTTGAACCATGAAGTGTATGTCCTAAAATAATTTGGGGACATACACTTTATTTTGTACTATAATGGTATAAAATAAAGATGATATATTATATTAGGAGGTTCCTATGAAAATTTTAGTTGCTGATGATGATGAGAGAATTTTAAGACTTATTGCTGATTATTTAACTTTTAATAAATTTGAAGTAATTACTGCAAAGGATGGTAAGCTTGCTTTAGAGAACTTTGATGATACCATTGATTTAGTAATTTTAGATGTTATGATGCCTATTTATGATGGATGGATTGTATGTAAAGAGATTAGAAAGATATCAGAAGTACCTATAATTATATTAACGGCTAAAGATAGTGATTTAGATGAACTTTTTGCCTTTGATATAGGAGTGGATGACTATGTATCTAAACCATTTAACATAGCCCTATTACTTGCTAGAGTTAATAGACTTTTAAAAAGTAAAATTATTAAGGCGGGAAGCATTGTATTTAAAGGGATTGAAGTAGATGAAGAAAGTCACATGGTAAAAATAGATGGTACGGAGAAAGAACTAAATCCGAAAGAATATGAACTATTACTTTACTTTGTAAAAAATGAAAATAAAGTAATAAGTAGAGAAACACTACTAAGAGTTATATGGGATGAAGATTACTTTGGTGATACTAGAACTGTAGATACTCATATAAGTCGGTTGAGAAATAAATTGGAAGATTATAATAAGTATCTAAAGACCATAAGGGGTTTCGGATATAAGTTTGGAGAAGTATGATGAAATCAATTAAATTAAAGCTATTTTCTGGTATAGTTCTCATATTCAGTATTTTTATCTTAGGGATTGCAACCTATGGAGTCACATATAAAGACTTTTTTCAAAGGGAAAAGTTAATGGAAATGAATGAAGTAATTGAAGAAATTAAAAACTATATAGATAAAGACTATGATAATAGAGTTGATGGGAAGTTAGAGGGACTTTCAGAGAAGTATAGTGTTCAAATAGATATTAAAGATGCACTGACATCAGAGAGCATATTTTCTAGCCACAAAATGGGTAAAAATAATATGATGAATGGGCAGCACAGGTTTGAAGTGATAGAATCTATAGGTGAAAAAGAGGGAGTAAGTGAAACCATAACCCTTGATAGATCTACAGGTGTAGAGTTCTTGACTGCTGTGGGGAAAAATGTATATACTTACGAAATAACTGTCAAAACACCAATTACAGTTATTGATGATGCAGTAAATAAATCTATGAAGCTTTTATTTATGATAATGGTACCTGTTGGATTTATAGCACTTTTTATAACAGCATTATTTTCAAGACAATTTACTAAGCCAGTAATAGAAATAACTAAAAAAACTAGAAAAATAGAAGATCTAAGTTTTTGCGAGGATTTAAATATAAAGAGTATTGATGAAATAGGAATACTAGCTAAAAGTGTTAATAATTTATCCCATAAAATAGAAGAAACTTTAAAAAATCTAAAAGAAAAGAATTTAGAGTTAGAGACTATGATGAAGAATGAAAAGAAAAATCAATTAGCCAGAAGGGAGTTTGTGTCCTCTATATCTCATGAACTAAAAAGCCCTATAACTGTTATTTCAGGTTATATTCAAGCACTTCAAGAAGATTTTATATCTTCAGAAGAGGATAGAAAATATTATTTAGATGTAATAGGTGAAGAAACAGAAAGATTAGGGATCATAGTCAATGATCTTTTAGATTTATATAAGCTAGAATCAAATACCTTTAAATTAAATAAAAAAGAAATAAATATAAATAGTTTAATGAAAAAAACTCTAGAGAAAAATAAATTTAGATTCGAAGAAATGAACATAAATCTTAACTTTACGGAAGGTGAAGATATTACTATTATAGTGGATGAAGTTAGATTAGAGCAAGCAGTACAAAATTATATTAATAATGCCCTTAGCCATGTAGATGAAAAAAAAGTAATAGATATTAATCTAAAAGTAATTGAAGATAATTTAGTAATCTCTGTGTATAATAGTGGCAGTAACATTGAAGATGATAACCTTACTAGGATTTGGGAAGGGTTTATAAGGGTAGATAAGGTAAGAAACTATAAAGAAAAACGCCTAGGTTTAGGTTTAGCCATAGTGAAACAAATAGTAAATCTTCATGACGGTACCTATGGGGTAAAGAATAGAAAATATGGTGTGGAATTTTGGATAAGCTTAAGGCTATAAAAATTTATAACTTATTTTAATCTAACTATTAGATTGTTGTAACATTAATGTAACATTCCCTTGTTATTATAAAGGTGTAAAGAAAATAAAAAATAATTAATGAAGGGAAGGATTTAATATGAAAAAATCAATGATAGCTTTAGCACTAGTAGGAGTAATTACCGCTTCGGGAGCAACTATGGCCTTTGCGGAGGAAAATTTAGGAGGAGCTTTTAGAAATAATGGAGCTACACAGGTTCAAAGCTTAGTAGAAGAAGGAAAGACTTTAGAAGATGCAAAGGAAATTATGCTACAAGAGAAATATGAAAGAGTAGATGCAGCTGTAGAAAGAGGAACAATAACTTCAGAAAGAGGAGAAGAAATTAAAGCTGAAATGGCTGAAAATAGTGCTACTTGTGATGGTGCTGGCATAAACAGAGAAAACAAGGAAGGCTATGGACTTAATCAAGGATTAGGTAATGGTGCGGGTCAAGGTAGAGGAGCTGGCCAAGGAAAAGGTACTGGTAGAGGAAATTGTATAAATAACTAAATTTATTATTTAGATAGATAATATTATAGGAAGGATAGATACATTTATATAAGTATATCTACCTTCCTTTTTTCTATAATATTTCTTTACATTAGTTTGGATAGTTATGGTAAAATATTGTATATATACTACGACTATGAAGGAGATAATAATATGAAATGTGTAGTTATTCATGGTAGCCCAAGAAGAGGAAATACGTGGAATGTATTAACCCTAGTAAAGGAAGAAATGACAAAAAATTTAGACATAGAGTTTATGGATATAGAGCTTAGAAAAGAAAATCTTCCCCTATGTATAGGATGTTTTAATTGCATTTATAAGGGCGAAGATAAATGCCCACACAAAGATATTATGAGTAAAATTGTGAAAGAAATTAAAGAAGCAGAAGCACTAATAATTACTTCTCCCGTATACTCTATGCAAATAAGTGGATTACTAAAAAACTTTATAGATCATATGTCTTACAATTTCCATAGACCAAGTTTATTTACAAAGAAGGCTTTAATAATAACTACCACAGCTGGCGCAGGTCATAAGGATGCTGCAAACTATGTGAGAAGTGTTTTAAACTACTGGGGCTTTAATCATGTTCAAACTTTACCAATTGCTTATAGAAGTAGGGAACTTACAGAGAAAAATAAAATAAAGGTATTAAAGGGTGGAAAAAAATTTAGTGAGGAATTAAAATCTAAAAAGATTCATAAACCATCCTTAAAATCAGTAGTTATGTTTAATCTTTGGAAAGCCATGTCAAAGGAGAAATATGACGAAGGAAGTGCAGACTATGACTACTGGCATAGTGAAGATATGAGTAAAGGTGTATTCTCACCTCAAGTTCCTATTGGTATATTAAAAAAATTAATGGGAACAATTATTTATGGGCTAATGAGTAAATAAGGTATGTATAAATATATAAAAAATGGTAAATAATATGTGCAGATATAAGAATTTAGCTTGAACTATAACATGATAAGTATTATAATATGAATACATTATTTAATAATGTATTCATATTATAGTTATTAAATAAAAAATCCGCGGTTGGGGTGATGGTTTTGGATATAGAAATTGAAGATATACTTGTAAAGCTATTAGAAGGTCAAACAAGACTTGAGACAGAAATTAATGGTGTTAAAAATGAGATAAAGAAGAATTCAATAAAAATTGAAGCTATAGAAAAAAACATAGATATGATTGTAGAAGTACAAAGTTCACATAGAGAACAAAATGAAAATTCTTTTAAAAGTACGGATTTAATAATAGAAGAGAAGACAGACTTAATTGAGAAATCAATAAAAAACATTTCTAAAAATGTTAAAGAAGTAAAAGAAAGCATAGAAGTATTAAAGGACATGACAGGTAGACATGAAGTAGATATTAACATACTAAAACGAAGGCCGGTATAGATAAAAATTTAATGACTTCATTAATAACCATTTTATTAATTTAAGATAGTTATTTTTTATGGCTAAAATATAGATTAAATACTAAGGGGGTGCTACAAGCACCCCCTTATATATTATAGATTTAGTTAGCTATAGGATAACTTGCATTTAGGTTATATTTTGTAGAAGTACTATGAGCACCATTATATCCAACAACTTTAAGATAGTATGTGCCTAGTGTACGTGCTGAATAAGAAATGGATTCATTTGATGTTGAGCTTTTAGTAGAAGAGGCTACTCTTTTTCCTGATGAGTTATAGAGATATAAGTCATAGTCATATGGTAGATTTGTTAATGTTGCAGAGATAACACCAGATTTGTTAGTTGTTACTTTATAATAATCAACGTCTGTATTTGAATATATATATGAACTATAATCTACACCACTATTTATAGTATATGCTTGGGAAGTAGAATCGTTTGGTTCATATGGGTCTGCTGGTTCTTCTGGATCTGTAGGGTCTGTTGGATTTGTAGATTCTGGTAGGATTTGTATAGATGGGTCACCGAATAATGTCCAAGTGTTGAAGGTTAACAAATCACTGCTTGTACCGTTATCTAGCATTCTAGTTTCACCAGAGTAACACAAGCCGCCTAGTGATACCCTACTATTGTTGCAAAGTAAGTCAATTATTCCGTCTTGACCATTCATAGGAGGTATCCAAGGTTGATTTACTGTTGACATTAATGTTCCTATTGCACCTATTGGGTTTCCATTACTATTCTTTGAGCGAAGCCAAGTTTCTGCAAAACAAGTACCGCTTTGGAATTTACCACTTACACAAGAAACACTTATAATAAAAGGAAGTTGTCCTGGGTTTTGAAGATTTTTTATATTGGTATTACTGAAGCCTGTTGTTACCCAGTAATTTTCAGCACCGTGTCCACAATAATTTATTATACCTCTGCCTTGGTTTAGACTATTAGTAACAGAAGAAGCTGATGCACCTGGATCGTATATACTATCCACTTGAGTATAACCTGCATTTAGAAGTCTACTCTTTATACTATCCATTTGTTGTATATCTGTTTCTCCAGAACCTTCATCTGATGCTATACCAACACCTTTTTTAAACCATGCAGCTGTATTATAACCATTTTGTTCAAACTCAATAGATCTTTGTACTTGAGTTTCAACATCTGCAATACTTTCTGCAGAAAAACGGCCTACATATATGTCAGGATAATCATCTGAACCTGCAACCTTTGTATAAGTAGGATCAGAAACCCCTGTAGAGTAAGTAGGAGAGGATACATGTGCATAGTCACCTACAAGAAGTACATAAGTTAATTCAGGGTGTTGATTGTAATAGTTTTGTATATAATTTTTTATTTCAGTTGGATTATTAGATGCTGATACTGTAGACATATTTACTAATGTAGTGTTTATTCCTCTGGAGTTTTTCCAATTAATAAAGGAATTCATAGCACTACTAAACTGATCATAAGATATGATAAGCATAGAGCCTGTTTCTGAAGGATTATTCATTAAACGATGAGTAGGAGTTTTTACATTACTGTAGTTAATAAATGTGTTTGAATAAGCAGGTTCGAAATCAGAAGTGATTTTATTAGATCTTGAAGTGGTAAGTGAATTTAATGATGATTTACCATTTGTTATTATTTCTACAGTTACGGATTTATAAACTCTTAAAGTTTCATTTTTAGGTTTATATTGAAATGCATTTAATGTAATAGTTGTCCCTCTCAATTCTCTCATTATAAAAGGTTTACTAAAAGAAACTAATTCTGAAGGATAAAAGTTTTTATTTTTATATTCCTTACCTAATTTATAAGGGATATCTTCAGGATTTTTATCCCTTGTTATAGAACCTTTTGATGGAGCTATAGGGAGTTTTTTATAGTCTTTATATTCTGATGATATAACGTTTAACTTAACGTCGGCATCATTTGGTATAACTATATTTCTGCATATGCGAGGAAGCTCCGGAGCTCCTTCTTCAAGAGGTAAGCTAGTACCCTCACAATTAATATTATAGTAAGATTTATTGTTAATATTTACTAAGTCTTTACTAAAATTGTTAATATCGAATTTTACAACTGTATGGTGAGAATCAGACTCTAACACAGTAACACTAACATCATCAGTGCTATTTGAGTTACCATCATTGTCAAGACTAGAAGTGGTTCTAGTATTAAATACGAAGAAACATTGAGTAACTAAAAATGTCAGTAGAAATAAAAATACTGATAGTTTTGATTTAAACAATTTTTTCATACATTCCCTCCTAAAAATTAGAATTTAATAGAGATAAAATAAATAGAAAATTATCTAAATAGTACATCCCTCCTTTTAAATTATTATAATTGTAACTTATGATATGAAGTGTGTTTTGTCTATATAGATAACAACTAAAATATGAAATTATTAAAGTTGTTTATCTTGAATGTAATATTATGGAAAATTGTAATTTTAACATGGGGTTTAAAAATTAATTATGTGATAATAGATAAATCATATTATACAAAATTGGATGAATAATTTTTGAAGATGTTTATAAAAGTAGTTCATCACTTTTATGAAAGAATGCATAAAGATTTTATGCATAATTATATGTAATAATTAAATGAAAAATTTATGTTATTTATATATTAGAACAAATTTACATAATTGTAAATATGAAATGTGAAATTTTTTTAAAAAGTTAATCAAATGGAAACATATAACAAAAGCTTAAATTTAAAATAGTGTATATGATATGCAATATATTGAAAATTTGCATGGGTAAGATATAACTTTATTGTGTGATGAATAATTGTTAGATAAAATAAGATAACTATAAATTTCAATAATACTTTATTAGTATAATATGTTATAATTTCCTTATTAAAGATAATTACTTAAAGAAAAAGTGATAAGTTCATCTAGTAGTAAGAGCGTAGTTTATATAATAAAACATTTAAGTGAAAATTAAATTTAAAAAGTGGGGGAACTATGATGTATAAAATTAAAGATAATAAAAGAAAACATATGATAGAAGCTTATGACCAAGACAATAACTTAGTAGGGGAAGGTATAATTTCACCTTTTATGGAATCTGATTTATATGAAAGGCCTAGATTAAATATCTACATTGATATTAAAGTAAAAGATGTTATAGATAAAAGTGAGTTAAAAGATCAAATCTTTGATGAAATAATGAAGAAATCACAAGTAATAAGACAAGAAAATAAGGAGCTTGATGTAAGAATCTATCATTGTTGTTTTTCAGACAATAAAGAGAATATAGCATATTATTCTTCTAAAAAAGGTTTTAACCATGATGAAGGAATGCATATTATAAAGAAAAAAATAACTGAGGAGCGTTTCCAGATTAGAGATATTGAGGGTATAGACTTTGCTACTCTTGAATTTATAGACGAGGATGAGATAAAACAGTTAGTAGAAAAGCAAAACGAAGTATTTGTTAGAGGCTATTCCATTGAGGATATAAAGGAAATAAGAAGAGAAAATCAATGGTTCAGTATAGCAGCTAAACATAGAGAAGAAATTGTAGGTAATATTATTATTATTATCGTAAAGGAAGATGAATTAAACAATAAATATGGTTGGGTGGATGATTTATTTGTTTCAAAAGAATGGAGAAAGCAAGGTGTTGGAAAAAATCTGATTATAAGAGCCTTTCAAGGGTTAAAGGATTTAAATATTAAGGAATCAAGACTAGAAGTCTGGAGTGCAAACAAAAGAGCATTGTCAGTTTATAATAGTGTGGGATATGAGTTTCATAAAGAGACAGAATCATCAATTGGGATGTCTCTTTAATGCTATTTTGTATGAAATACTTAAATTTGATGAATGAAGATTTTCATGTTCTACTAATGTGAAATGCATTGTAACAATTACCTAAATATAAAATTTGACATACCTTGATTATCTAAGTATAATTATACTTAGATAATCAAGGTATAATTTTGGGAGGTGTTAATGTGAAAATTGATAAAGGATTAATAGGAGGAAGTACCATTTTACTAGTATTATCCTTACTGGAAGAAACTGATAGATATGGATATGAGATAATAAAGGAGTTAGAGGTTCGCTCAGATAAAACTTTCCAATTTAAGGAAGGTACCCTATATCCTGTTTTACACAAACTTGAAAATAATGGTTATGTAAAATCTTATATGGCTAAAGGGGATACAGGTAAAGAGAGAAGATATTATAAGATAACTAGGAGTGGAAAAAAACAGCTTACAGAGGAAAAGAAAAAGTGGGAAGAATTCTCAATATCTGTTAATAAAGTTATTGGCGGTGAATCATATGCCTTCGCTTAAAAAAGAAAAGTTTTTAAAAGAGGTTTTGTCCTATGTTAAGTTTTCTTTAGATAGAGAAGATATTAAAACAGAACTTGAAAGTCATATATTAGAAAAAGTGGATTACTATATTGAACAGGGCTATGATAAAGAAAAAGCAGAAGAGTTATCTATAAATGATATGGGAGATGCTAAGGAAATTGGAATTGAGCTTAATAAACAACACAACCCTATCCTTGGTTGGATATGGTACATAACAAATGTAATGGTTGGAATAACAATTATATTCAGTGTATTTGTTATTGGACCTCTTTTAGTAGAGCCTTTATTTAAAGCTAACCTGATAAATAATATTGAAAAATCTAATATAGTTTATAAAATGAATATAGATGAAAAAGTTAATGTGGATGTCACAGTTATTCATTTTACAAATATTATATATGAGAAAAATGGAGATCTTAGCTTTTTTTATGAGTACTATGATACCAGGATGTGGGGATATGGATATAGTATTGGATTAATTGGAGAGATAACTGATAATCTAGGAAATATATATCCTTATGGTCCAAGTGAGATGCAAGGTGGAATAAAAACTAAATGCATGCAAACAATAAAAAACTTTTCAAAAGAAGCAGATACATTAATTATAAGTTATGATAATTATAATAGAAAATACAAAGTAGAAATACCTTTACAAGTAGGTGATAAAAATGAGTAGACTTAAAAAAGTGGGTAGAAATATTATTATTTTAGCTATTTTATTATTTTTGATTTTTATGATATTAGGACTTCATTTAACACCACTATCAGCTAATGAATGCTCTGAACGTAGTGTACATTATGGTCCATCGGAAGTGGTACATGTAGAAAATTATGAAAAAGGGAAATATATACTTTGTAAATATGACAGATGGGTGTCATGTAATATTGCGAATAAAGGATTATTTTTCTTTTGGAGAATCGAGGATCAGTCAATTGGATTTGAAAATGATAAGACTAAAGCTATAAATTATACTTGGCGTGGTTATGACAAAGATTTTATGGTTTATGGCATTATTAATGATGATAAAGTGAAAAAAGTTGAAATAACTTCAAATGGTGGGAAGGTTTTTACACAAACAGAATTTTATGATGATTTATTTTTATTAATTTGGAAGTGGGATAATGATTGGGGCATTAAGAATATAAAGGGATATGATTCTGATAACAATGTAATTTTTGAAGAAAAATTCTAAAATATATTGTGTCTTATATAATATGCATAATTGGAACTGATATTGTTATTGGATTAGTATTTGATTATTTTAATCCTTTAATAGAGAGTGAAAGTATTATTACTAAGTCTTTAATATTGGGGTTTGTAATTTTTGGCGTTGATTTATTTGCATTTAACTTCTTTGTGCCAATTGTTTTTCATGCTGATATACTAGACTTGTTTATTAGAACCATAGTAGATATAGTTTTCGTCTTTATTGGAAGTTGTATTATAAACTATAAGAAAGGAACATTGTAAAATGAAGTTATTGATACATGATTTAGAAAGTAAGGATTTTAAAAAGATATTTCCTAATCAATTAGATGATACAATGGTTATTTCAGATGATGGAACCATACATCATTGCATAGGCTGTTTTGGGTGCTGGATAAAGACACCAGCAGCTTGTGTAATACGAGATAAATATGGTGATATGGGAGAATATTTGTCAAAGTGTCAAGAAGTCATTCTTATTAGTAAATGTTGTTATGGTGGATTTAGTCCCTTCGTGAAAAATGTATTAGACCGAAGCATTTCTTATATCCATCCCTATTTTGTAATAAGAAATGGAGAAATGCATCATCGAAGAAGATATAAAAATCATATGGATATGAGAGTTTGGTTTTATGGTGAGAATATAACTGAAAAAGAAAAACAAACTAGTGAAAAATTGGTGAAAGCAAATTCTATTAATTTGGATTGTCATGTTAGTAGTATTTCATTTGTTAACAGTATTGAGAAAATGGAGGATGAGATACTATGAAAATAGCTATTATTAATGGAAGCCCTAAAATTAAAGATAGTGCCTCTGATTGCATCTTACAAGAGTTGAAAGTTTTTTTAAGTAAGCAAGATAATACGATTATAGAATATCACTTTAGAAAGCCACAATTGAGTATAAAGGAAATGGAGAATCTAGCAGAATGTGATGATTTAGTATTTGCGTTTCCTCTATATGTAGATGGAATTCCATCTCATTTGCTAAATTGCCTTACAAAATTAGAAAATTATTTTCAAGCTGTAAATGAAAAAGAGATTAAAGTTTATTCTTTGGTGAATTGTGGATTTTATGAAGGTCATCAGAATAAATTAGCCATTGAAATTATGGAAAATTGGTGTATAAAAGCAGGAGTTCAGTGGGGACAAGGGCTTGGGATTGGTGCAGGCGGCATGCTCCCATCCTTAAAAAATGTTCCTATTGGTAATGGACCTAAGAAAGACTTAAAAAAAGCTATAAACCAAATTGCAAACAATATTTTAAAATCTACCTCAGAAGAAAATATATTTATAACAGCAAATTTTCCAAGGGTTGCCTATAAGTTTGCTGCAGAAATGGGATGGAGACAATCTATTAAAGGAAATGGGTTAAAGAGGAAAGACTTATTTTTAAGAAAATAATAGTTTTTTTACTTATTTAGAACAGAAATAATGAAATTCTAAATGATATGAAAGAAAATATTAATATTGAATTATTTAAATTTGGAAATAAGAATACCGCTTATTCATTATGAATAATACGGTATTTTTATTTATTGAAGAACCTTTGAAAAAAGCTTAAAATCAACTTACTATAGTCATAATCTACTTTAGGCAAAAGTTTACATAATCAACTGGTACATCCATTCTAATAGCAATTTCCTTAATTGACAAACCATTGTTTAAGAATCTTCTGACAACTATGATCATATTTTCGCCAACTTCAATAATATGATTATCAGGGTCGTAAAATCGAACAACACGCTGCCCCCAAGAATGTTCTACTATGGAATGTATATAATTAATGTCTGTCATGTTATTAAGCCTTTGAATAAAGCAATCAAAATCATCTTCTTCAAAGTATAATTCTGTGTCATTTCCTCCAAATACAATTTCATTATCTTTTTTGTGAATAAAAGTACACCACGAATCTTTTGTTTGTAATGCAATGCCTCCTGTTAAAGTCACATTTTCACCAAAATCCTCAACAACCTTTAATCCAAGCACTTCATAATAAAACAACTTTGATTTATCTATATCAGAAACCACTATTAATGGACTCGAAAATTTCATTATATTCCTCCTCATATAAGTGATAATTATTATTTACTTTAATTATTATAGTAACTTTTTAACCTATTTTTCATATTGTGTAATTGGCAAGAAAATTTGTTCATTAATGAAAGGGGGGGATTATCATGTTTAAGGAAAAAACGTACAATAAGAATAATTGTAAAAACTCTGATTTTAAATATAATTATAAATGTCAGTGTTATACACATGAATATATAGGTATTGCAAGAATTGTTAAATCACAGCCATACCCAAAACAACCATCATTTTCTTGGAGCTTCTAGCTAAACTAACCAAGTGTAAATAGAAATGTGTATAAATTTATATTGAGCTGTCATCCCTGACAGCTCTTATTGTTTAATGGCTAAGTGCTAGTTGTTTTCAATAGCTCAAAATTAGATAGTTGTTCCTAATTTCTTCATTGTATAACCTATGATAAATAAATCAATGACTAATCCTAAAACTATAATAACTGTTTTTGAAATTAGTGATAAATGAAAGCTAAGAGATATTTTAATAAATATCAGTGATGTTAATAAGCATATAATTATAAATACACCAATCAAAATAGCAAATTTTTTAATGCCATTTTTTTTTGCATATCCAATAATATCATCAATACTACACAATAGAATGGTTATCATTAATATGGCACTATCCCATTGCTGAATTCCAATAAGTTTAGCTAAAATCCATAAAAGTATACCTAATACGATGATAAGGTTCTTGTATTTTTTCCATGAATTCATTTTAAATTACTCCTATTCACTCAGAATGCATTAGAATTATTTATTGATTCTGTTTAATTAATATACATAGTATAACATATTTTCCAATACAGTTCTATTCAGTTTCAAAGATCGAGTTATTGTAACTCATGTAGCAACATTTACATACTATTACCTAAAGATATAACCAAATGGCATATATGATTAGAGTAAATACATAGTTAAAATTAAGAAGGTCGCATTTCAAAATATTGGGTTGGATGTAATAACTTTGTTTTAAATTTACTTTTATTGTCGTATAATCAATTTATAGGTTTATAAGTGGCTGTATTTTTGATGAAAAAGTTTTTACAAGGAGAGATAAGTATGGAATATTGTTATAAAAAAGGTGTACCTACATTAGAAGAAGCAAATATGATTTTAGAAGAGGCTGAAAAACTCAATCCAGGCAAATGGGTGGAGCATTCAATTAATGTAGCTGAAGGAGCAAAACTAATAGCAGAGCAGACAGATGATTTAGATCCTGAATTAGCATATATTTTAGGGCTATTGCATGATATAGGAAGAAGAGAAGGAATGTACGGTATGAGGCATGGTGTAGATGGATATAATTATGCAGTTAAGAAAGGGTATGATTTAGTAGCTAGAACTTGTATAAGCCATACTGGATTTAAATATAATAATGAGGTTGTTATTGTAGGTAGATGGGATGGTACAATTGAAGAATATAATTTTGCCAAGGAGTTTTTATCACGTACAGAGGAGACTGATTATGATAAATTAATAAAATTATGTGATTATTTAGCACTACCAAGTGGATTCGTTTTAATTGAGAAAAGGCTTGTAGAGATGGCATTAAGAGGAGGAGTTAACGAATATACAATTCCAAGGTGGAAGTCAACTTTTGAAATTAAAAAATATTTTGAGGAAAAAATCACAAGATCAATTTACGGTTTGTTACCTAATATAAAAGAAAATACATTTGATTCAATCCTATAGAGTATTCTAACTTTGCTAAAAAAGCTTGGATTGAATTTTTAAATAGGATAAAGAGTTGCGATTTTATGATGATGATATTGAGCTTAGTTTAATATACTAATGGGAGGTATAACTTAATGGCAATTAAAACAGATTGGTTTACAGTTGATTTACTAGATGATACTACGTATTGTATAAGTGAATATAAGCATTGGGAAGAAACACATTGTTATTTATTAATTGGAAATGATAAATGTGTTTTAATTGATACAGGACTTGGTATTGCAAATATAAAAAATATAATTGAACAAATAACAGATTTACCCATAGAGGTGATTTCGACTCATATTCATTGGGATCACATAGGTGGCCATAAATATTTCTCAAAATATGGGGTGCATGAAAATGAAGAAGATTGGATATCAAAAAAATTTCCCATTCCTCTTCAAGTAGTAAAGAATAATTTAATGAAATATCCTTGTGATTTCCCATGTGATTTTAATATAGACAATTATGAAATATTTCAAGGAAATCCAAGTTTTCTTTTAAGGGATGGTGAAAAGATTCATATTGGAGAAAGAAAATTAACAGTAATTTATACACCTGGACATTCTCCTGGACATATGTGTTTTTACGAGGAGAAAAGAGGATATTTATTTTCAGGTGACTTGATTTACAAAGGAACTTTAGACGCCTTTTATCCTACAACAAATCCTACTGATTTCATGCAATCAGTTCAAAAAATTAGTACTCTAGATATTAAAAAAATTTTTCCAGGGCACCACAGTTTAGATATTAGTATTAATTTAGTTGATGAAATTAATCAAGGATTCGATAAAATTAAGAAGGAAGGTTGTCTGCATCAAGACGCTGGAGTCTTTAAATTTGAGAATTTTGCAATTCATATTTGAGCAGATTTATTGTATACAACTATAAATATAAGAAGCATAATCTACTCTATAAACACTTATGTTATAAAATAATTTCTGCAATATAATATATAAAACTAAAGAATGTATTTGGATTTTCATTAAAATGGGAAAACATGTATATAGAAAACTATTTACATAGGTATATAGGAAACTATTAAAATATATAACTATTTAAATAGTTGCTTTATTCATGCTGGTTTTGGGCGGTTTTCATGTTTTAGTGGTAAGAGTTAATGAAGTAAGAATTTTTTATTTTATATTTACTTTTATTGGTTTATAATTAATTTGTGGATTATAATGTATTATCTAGTATATAAAGGAGGATAAACATGCTATATATAGTCTATGGTTTTATAGGATTATTAGTATACTATTTTGTTACAGTGCTATTTGGTGGAGATTCTGGAATAGGGATATTAGCTGCAATAATAATAGTATGCTCAATGATTATTATAGAAAAACTTAATGATATAAAAACGAAATTAGATGGAAAAGATAAATAAATTTTAATTGGAGGTTTAAAATGGATTGTGGATTTGAAAAAGAAGATGGATGGTTTAGATATAGAGCAGCAGCAATTATTATAGAAAATGGACATGTACTTTTTGCTAAAAACGAAGTAGATGATTATTATTACTCCATTGGGGGAGGTGTACATCTTGGAGAAAAGGCAGAAGATGCAGTAAGAAGAGAGGTTTTTGAAGAAACAGGCGTAGAATATGAGGTTGAAAGATTAGCCTTTATTCATGAGAACTTTTTTAATGGTACTGGATCATTAGAAGGGTTAAAATGTCATGAAATAGCCTTTTACTTTTTAATGAAGCCAAGAGGAAGTCAAGAACTCAATAGCAATAGTTATTCCCTGGGTGGTCGTGAATATATGCATTGGCTACCTATTGAAAAATTGAGGGATTATTTAGCTTTTCCTAGCTTCTTTGCAGAGAAACTAACATGTATTAGTGATACTGTTGAACATATTGTCACATATGAGAGCATTTAATTTAATATTATTTAGGATATATGGAGTTGTTAGTACATATATAGTGAATATTAGGGAGGTTAAATGTAATGAATAAAATAGAACCTTATAAAGGGATTTCTGCTATATACGAGGAGATAAGACCTTCTTATCCAGAAAAATTAATTCAAGATGTAATCTCAAAGACTGATTTGAAATTCAATGATAGGCTACTTGAAATTGGAGCGGGAACTGGAAAAGCAACTATACAATTTGCAGATAAAGGCTTTAGAGTTCATGGAATAGAATTAGGGGAAGATATGGCAGAAATACTAAGAGATAAGTGCAGAGACTACCCAAATGTTTCAGTTGATGTAGTATCTTTTGAGGAATGGAATTGTCCTAATAATGAAAAATATGACATGATTTTTTGTGCTCAGGCATTTCATTGGCTAGATAAAAATATTAAATATAAAAAATGTCATGAACTTTTAAAGGAGAATGGCTATCTTGTTTTATTTTGGTATAATCCATGTGATGATGAATTTCCTAGAACAAAAGAAATAGAAAGAAAGGTTGAACGTATTGTTAAAAAGTACATTTCTAATTACTTTACTGACAATAGAAAACCTGAAAGACGTGTACATGACGGAATATCAACCAATGATGAAAGAAAGGCAGAAATAGAAGCATCTGAGTTGTTTGATTTAGTTGAAAAAATAGAATATACACAAGAAGTAAGAAATAATTCAAGTCAGTATTTAAAGGCTACAAAATCAATGCCTGCATTTGCTTCTATTATTGATGGTTTAGATGAGAATATAATTGAAAAGATGGATAGTGAAATTGAAGAGGTTATAAATAATAATGAAGGATATGTAAGTGGGTTATTTAAGTTTTCTTCGTATATAACTAGGAAAAGATGACTTAATATTATAACATAAGACAATGATATTAAAAGTATCATTGTCTTATGTTATAATTTATTAAATAAGGAATTAACTATTTTACTTCAATAGAAATTAATAAATAATTATAGTACAATAGTTTTTGAAACATAAAGATAAATCAGGAGGGAACAATGAAAGAAAAATCTTATTTCTGTGAAAAACAAGTTACGGATGAAACTACTAATGAAACAAACATCCTAGAACATGAAGCTAATGACTTAAAGAATGAAAAATATTTAGAAGATGTAGATACTGAAATTGCAGGGTTAGTAGATGAAATTATCCTTAAAAGAATTCAAAGGACAGCTAAGAGTGCATTGAAAAGAGAGTGTTCTAAAGATTTAAAGGAACTTCTAAAAGTGGAAACCAAGGATACTTTAAAAGAGATAATGAATGAATTAAACATTGAATATAAGTCAGCTGATAAAAAAGATGATTTGATTGATAAAATTGCCATTAATTATGAAGATGCAATCTTAAAAGTATTGAAATATGTAGATAGTGATTGTTATATTTCTTTACAAAAAATACTAAAAAATAATGGAATTATTCCTATAAGTGGACATATGGATGAGTCCGAAAACTCTATATTTATGCAAGAAATGGGAATGTTATATATTGCTGAAAGTGATGATAAATTATATCTTTGTGCACCAGAGCAGTTTCTTAAAGTTATACCGCAAATAGACAAGAAGTCTATAGAGAAGAATGATGAAATAATAAAGTTATTTAGAGGTATGCTTTACTATTATGGTGGGATTGCTGCAAAAGAATTTATGGAAAGATTACCTGAGGATGCAAAGATAGATTTACCCTTAGAAGAAGTAGAGAAAATTTTAGCTATGGGAGAAAAAACTTGTGCTGAGTATATCTATGAAGATAGTTTTGGGTTAAATGGTTTTTTATGCGATATACAGGAGTTGGAAGCTCTAAAATTACAAGGATTAACAGATGACTACAAACAACTTACAAAAACAGAGTTGCTTAAGGCTAGTAGAAGAGATTACATAGGTGATAAAAATAACTATAAAAAATTTATAAAAGTTATTAAGGATAACTATGATATACCAGGAGATGGTATAGAACAATTACTGGAGTTTACATATGAAACATATCAATTAGAAGGTAAAGAAGAACTAATTAAGAAGGCTCTTGATCATCTATCTGTACCAGAATTTTTGGAAAGTGAAATAATTAATGCAATAGATGATGTTTGTAGGAAAATCCCAGCTTGGAAATATAATGGGTATACAGAAGCAGAGAAAAATAATTCTAATAGAGTTAACATAGAAAAGGTAAGAGTTGGAAGAAACGATCCTTGCCCATGTGGTAGTGGTAAAAAGTATAAAAAATGCTGTGAATCTAAGGGATTATAACTTGGTTAGGAAAGTCTTAGTTTTATAAAGTTTAATTTAATAGTAAACATAAGTAAATAAACTTCAGAGGAGATAGTGCTCTTCTGAAGTTTATTTTTGTTTAAATTTGTTTGATTTGCTCATAAGATAAATAGATATCCATGTAAAATAAAGTATAACTTTATAAAAAGAGGAATATTAAAGTTTTTAGCGTATATATAAAGGATGGTAAAAAGATGCTATTAAAATAAAGGAATTATTGGGATTTAAATGAAGAATAGCAGAATAGAAATGGATATATAGTAGCAATATCTTTATGATAAATGTTTTAGGGGAGGTATTTAGTTATGAACTTATGTATTAAAGAGTATGAGTATGAATATAAAGATGAAGTAAATGAGCTTATTTCAGATGATGATTTTGTAAGAAACGATGTAATTAGCTGCTTAAATAGATGGCCTCAGTATGGGAGCATTGTTGTAGTTGAATCTGAAGTAGTTGGTGTAGGTGTATTTACTGGAGTAAGTAAAAAGACTAGTATGACTTTTTATGTGAAACCAGCAAAAAGAAAAAAAGGTATTGGAACTGCCTTGTTAAAGCACTTAGAGGATACAATGAGAAATGTTGGAGTCGAGGAAATAGTTTATGATTTTAGAGTTAATGATGTTGAAAAAACATTTTTGTATAAGAATGGATATGACTATTGGTTTAAATCTAATTTTATGACTTATAATGGCAGCAAATTGGCGGTAGATAACGATGAAATTATAAATTATGAAGATAAGTATTATCATGAATGTCAAAAAGTTTTCAGTGAAGCATTTCATAAAATGCGTTTATCTGTGGGTCTAGATTCTACATTGAGCCTTCCAAGTGATGAAGAGAGAAATCAGTACAAAGAAAATGCAGAAAATATATTTCTGCTTCGTAAAAATGATGAAATAGTAGCAGCTGTTAGACTTGAAGCTAATGAAATAGATTCACTTGCAGTAGGAGTAGAGCATCAACATAAAGGGTATGGAAAAGCATTGTTAAGCTATGCTGTTAATAGATTGTTAGATAAAGGATATACAACAGTGGCACTTTGGGTAGTTGAAGGAAATTCAGCAAGGTTTTTATATGAAAAGGTAGGTTTTATAAAAGAACGTGTACATGAGTTTGTTGTTAAAGGTATAAAGTAGAAAAGGTTATAAATAAAAGTTTATAGAGTAAATAATTTTTATTTATAACATATGGAGGAAATATATTATGAATAGTTGGAAAAGTGATAGAATTGGTTCTGCAGAAAGAGGTGAAAATCCTACAGTAATGGTAAAAATGAAAAGCGGCTTTGCTGTTATAGGAGATAATCAATTTCTGCCTGGATATTGTGTTCTTCTTGGATATCCGAGAGCGAGTTCATTAAATGAATTATCTCTAGAAGGAAGAACTCAATATTTAACTGATATGACATTAATAGGAGACGCCATTATAAAAGCATGTAATCCATTAAGAATTAATTACTCTATTTTGATGAATTTAGATCACTATTTACATGCGCATATTGAAGCTCGTTATGATTGGGAACCTGAAGAGAATAAGTGCAGACCATCTTATTTTTATCCAAAGGAACAAAGATATGGTAGTCAGTATGAATATTCAGATGAAAAATATGGTGATTTAAAAACAAATATAACAGAAAATTTGTTGGAATTAATGAAGATGGCTGGTTACTAAATACTTACAATAATTAATTTTCAAATAGAAAAAAATAAATTTATTAATATATGGATATATATGAGTAATATTAAAAGTATGTAAAAATCTATTTAACTGTACGCAATGGAATTGTACTATCTAACCATTAAATGGCACTTATATCTAAATATCAATATACTATGGGCGTGCTCCACTTAACTAAAATGCGAGCAGAATATCCGAACAAATTTATGCATAAAATGTCAAGAATGATAAAATGTATTTTAGTATGATAAGAATTGTAGGGAGGTGAAAATGTGGACTGGATAGTGAGTATTCAAAACACAATTGACTATATTGAAGATAACATTGAGTCAGAACTAGATGCTGATATATTAGCTGCAAAGATATACACATCAAGTTTCAATTTTCAACGGATATTTACAATATTGTGTGATTGCACCCTAGGAGAGTATATCAGAAACCGTAGACTGACATTAGCTGGGTATGAACTTTTGAGGGAAGAAAGCAGTATTTTAGACATTGCCATAAAGTATGGTTATCAAACTAATGAGAGTTTTACAAGAGCATTCTCCAGATTTCATGGGATAACTCCATCCATAGCAAGAAAGAAGAGGAGTAATTTAAAAACATTCTCCCGTATATCTGTAAAATCAAATTTATCAGGAGGAAAAGTAATTATGAGTGATTTTAGTGAAAGAGGCTATGTTGTAAAAGAAACAGGAGCGGTATATTACACCCAAGATATGGATAAAACGTTAAAATGGTTTAAAGAAGTACTTGGATGGTATGGACAAATTGATGCAAGAGATGAAGATGGCATTGGTACTTATGGTTGTGTAAGCAACATACCTATAGAAATAGAAGTGTTGCATATTGCGCCCTTCACAGGAATTCATATGTTTAAGGGCGATGCACTTTCAATAATGGTTGGATTCATGCTTGTGCAAGGTATAGAACAATTATATGAATTTGTCAAGAAGAATGGATGGAATCAAATAACAGAGATTGTAACGGAGCCATGGGGAGGAAAAACCTGTGAGGTTACCACCATTGATGGTAGTATACTTAAATTTTTTGAGTAACGGGGATTAATTTTTGTGAAATGAATATAATGCAAGGTTGTGTTAATTCGCAACCTTTCCATTTTGATAATTAAAAAGAAATTTAATAGAAAAGTTATTAGAATTAATGAAGGACATTGATTACTAGATTTATGAAGAATATTTTAGTGAGGTGTATACCGTGATTGATTACAATGAAATTTTAAGAGAAAATTTAGTCTTAAAATCAAAGAGGTTAATTTTAAGACCATTCACTATGGATGATATAGATGATGTTTTTTTATATGCCAGTGATGATGTTGTAACAAAATATTTAACATGGCCTTCATATAAGGATATATCAGAAATAGAGGACGTTGTGAAAACATACTATATTGATAAAAGTGGAGTTTTTGCAATTGAATTAGAAGAAGAAGAAAAATGTATTGGGTGCATTGATTTAAGACTATATAATGAAGATAATAAAGCGAGTTTTGGTTATGTTTTGAATAGAGGTTATTGGAATAAGGGTTATATGTCAGAGGCTTTAAATCTAATATTACACTTTTCTTTTTCAAAACTAGAATTGAATCGTGTTGAAGCTACGTACTACATAGGAAATGAGGGCTCTGGTCGTGTTATGCAAAAATGTGGTATGAGATATGAAGGAACTGGCATACAGGAAGTAAAAGTAAAAGGTATTTTCTATGATGTTGTTCACTATGCAATTTTGAGAGAAGAATGGTTAATTGGATATAGTGACTAATGAAGATAAATTTAAGTTAATTGGAGGGGTACATATATGGATATAGTTTTTGAACTAGGACAAGCTGATGATTTTGACGAGTTAGAACAGCTTTATAACGATTTAAATGACCATTTAGCAGAAGGAGTAAACTATCCTGGATGGAAAAAAGGGATATATCCTGTACGGCAAAATGCAATTGATGGAGTTAAACATGGAAATCTTTATGTAGCAAAGCATAATAATAAAATAGTTGGTTCTATTATTTTAAGCCATGAGCCTGAACCTGCATATTATAATGCAGAATGGGGATTTAAGTCTGATTATTCAGATGTTTTTGTAGTATATACATTTGTAGTACACCCAAAGTTTTTGAAATGTGGTGTAGGTAAAGCGTTAATGGATTTTGCTATTGAGCATAGTATTAAGTCACAGGTTAAATCAATTAGATTGGATGTCTATGAAGGTAATATACCTGCAATTAAGCTATATGAAAAATGTGGTTTTAAATATATTGATACCGTTGACTTAGGGCTTGGAAACTATGGGTTGAATTGGTTTAGATTATATGAAAAATTACTTTGACAGTGTGAATATACTCTATAGTTAAATTATTAAGTATAAAAGTGGGAGGAAATTATGGGGATTAAATGTAAAGAAGTTTCAGATTATTTTGCAAGTTATGGAGTGGAAAAAGAAAAACGATTGGAGTCCATTAGAAATATAATTCACGATATAGTTCCTGATATAAAGGAAAAAATGTGGAATAAAGTTCCATGTTTCTATATAGATAGAACAACTATTATTATTCGCGTATTCAATGATCATATAAATATTTTTGTAGATGAAGTATTTCAATATAAAGATGAGTTATTAGAATATAAAATTACACCAAAAGGAGCACTACAAGTATTTGATAATCAAGTAATACCATTTGAAACTTTATCAAAGATATTTAGGGCTTGTTTCACAAGTGTGTATTAGAAAACTGCTTGTTGTCATTTTGTTGTCACAATGATATTAGAAAAGAGGTGATTTCTTTGAAAAAGAAAATGGAAAATATCGCTATTGAACATGGTGATAGATTAAAGGTTATTCCAATAGAGCATTTAAAAGAATTAAAGCATATTATTAATGACTTTAAGGCGAAAGTAGAGCTTAATAATTTTCAAAAGTGGATTGTAAACGAAATGTACCAATATGATGTGACTGAAGAAGATTTCAAGGTGAATTCTATTATTCTTATTGCAGTCCACCATCCCTTCTATGCTAAAGTTAACTTTATAAAAGATGGGGAAAAGAAAACTTTTTTAAGTCTAGTAACTGCCAATTTCAATAAGGTGGAAAAGTATTTGAAAGATTTTTTAAGAGAAAATGATTTTTCTCTTAAGATAGCAAATAATCTTCCATTAAAGAGATTAGGGGTTCATAGTGGTCTAGCAAAGTATGGACGTAATAATATTACTTATGTTGATGATTTGGGAAGCAACTTTTCATATGTAGCATATTTTTCAGATATGAAATGTGAGGAAGATACCTGGGGAGAAGTAAGAAATGCTGATGTTTGCACCAAATGTAATCTTTGTTTAGTTAATTGTCCAACTAATGCCATTCTCGAAGATAGATTTTTAATAAATAATCAAAGATGTTTATCTTGCATCAATGAATCTCCAGGTGAATTTCCTGATTGGATTCCTATAACTGCCCATCACACCTTATATGATTGTTTGGCTTGTCAGCATATTTGTCCAATGAATTCGGAGCAAAAAGAGAAAATTATTGAGGATATAATTTTTACAGAAGAAGAAACCAATATGTTATTAGAAGGGAAATCCATTGATTCTTTTTCAGCGGGCTTTAAATCGAAAGTGTATATGCTAGGAATTGATCAATGGTATGAAGCAATTCCAAGAAATTTGAAAGTTTTATTTGATAATATGTAATACCGGTAATATTGAAACTGTGGAGTAAAATTATATAAAAAGAGAAATATAAACTTTTTAGCAAATATATAGTTGAATGGATTAAATTATAACAAGATAATAAAAGTATATCTGAAATATAAATTAAGAACTGGAGGATTAAAATGGATGCTAAGAAGACGTTAGTTATTGCTATAGCAGCAGTATCAGGTGGTGGAAAGACTACTGTTACAACAGTATTAAATAAAAAATTACATAATTCTAAAGCATTATACTTTGATGATTATGAATTTGATAGTCCTGAAGATATATGTGAGTGGGTTGAGAGAGGTTCAGATTATAATGAATGGAACTTGACACCTTTAATTAATGATTTAAATTCCTTACTTTCCAATTCTATAGAATCATTAGACTACATAATACTTGATTATCCATTTGCTTATAAATATGATAAAATGAGTAAATATATAGATTTGACAATATTTATTGATACACCTCTGGATATTGCCATGGCTAGGCGTATATTGAGAGATTTTAAAGAATTTTCTTTTGAAAGTATAAGGCAAGATTTAGATGTTTATTTATCACGTGGAAGATTAGGTTATTTAGAAGCGTTGAATTCAATTAAACCAAACTCTGATTTTGTAATAGATGGTTCTTTACCAGTAGAGGCTATAGTAAGTCAGATTCTTGAAATAATCAATAGGAGGAGCAAATTTGAGAATATGAATTACGTAGAATACATACGTGATAGAGTTGGACATGATGCAATAAACTTAACAGGGGTAAATATTTTAATAATCAACAAAAACAATCAAATTTTGCTTCAAAGAAGGGGAACATTTCCATATAAGTGGGGACTAGTTGGAGGAATTACAGAATTAGGAGAATCCCTTGAAGAAACTGCTATTAGAGAAGCAAAGGAAGAAACCGGATTAGATATTAAGGGGCTAAGGCTACTAGGGACTACATCAGGAGAAAAATGCTATATGGACTTACCTAATGGCGATAAAGCATACTTTATAACTGTTGGATATTTTACTAAAAGTTTTAGTGGAGTATTAAATATAGATGATTTTGAAACTAAGGAATTGAAATTTTTTAGTTATGAACAATTACCTGACAATATACCAAATAGTCATAGGGTAATGATAGATAAATATTATAATAATTTTGAAGTGGGAGATTTAAATGTGGATGGATTTAGATAATATTTGGCAAGAGGCTTTTTCATTGGCTTGGGAATCTTTTAAAAGAAATACTATTCCCATAGGAGCTGTTATAGTTAATGAAGAGGGTAATATCATATCAAGAGGTAGAAATAGAATCTTTGATTATTCTAGTAACAATCCATTGGTAGGAAGTAATATGGCTCATGCTGAAATGACTGCTATGATAAATTTAAAAGAAAAGGAACATCCCAATATAAAGAAATATACTTTATATACAACTATGGAACCTTGTCCTATGTGTTTTGGGACCATGGTGATGATGGGAATAAGAAATTTGAGGTATGCAGCAAGGGATGGTTTTGCTGGAGCAACGGAACTAAATTATAATATGAATTATATAAGAAGTAAAAAAATATTTATACATAAAGAAGATGATGAATTAGAGTTATTTCATATTTGTCTACAATCTGCTTATGAGTATTCAAGAAATCATATGAGATTAGAAGAAGTATTGAACTCATGGAGAACCTATTGTAGAGAAGGTGTTTTGATGGGGAAACAACTGTATGATGAAGGATATTTTTTAGAGGCAATAAAGCAAAGGAAGGAAATTGAACAAATATATGATGAAGTAATACTCAGATTTAACAATATTTAATATTATTAGGAGGAACACCAAGATATATTGTTTAAAACTGATGACTTTGTTTTAGCTATAGAGTTGCAGAAGTATTAACATTAAATAATTCAAAGGAAATAAAGCATTTTATTTATCGTTAAGAAGTATAGATTACGATTATAGTCTATAGTTAAATTTTATTAGAAATTTCTATGGTAGGATAGTAGTTTCTTACTAAGAAGCTGTTCATGGGAAGAAAGAGTGGAGGTATAAAATGGCTGAAGTTATTGTACATGAAATGCAATATTATGGTAAAAAAGTGAATTCGGACATAGATGTAGTTAATTATAGTGATGAATATTACAATGATTACCGAAGCATTTGTTGTGATTGTTTTCGTAGTTTGAGTATAGCTACAAATCTAGATCCAGATTCATTTTATACTAGAGAGGAAATGATAAAAAAGAATTCTTCTGTTTTTATTTTGTTTATAAAAAAAGAAATGATAGGTTCTGTTGAAATAAATGAAAATGTTATAGACCATTTGTTTGTGAACGAAAAGTATCAAAATCAAGGATATGGAAAGAAATTATTATTTTTTGCTATTAATTATTTACAAAAATCTGGAATCAAGCAAATTATTTTATATGTTGCAGACTTGAATAGTAAAGCTACTGAATTGTATTTGAATAATGGATTTAAGTGCATAAATACAATAAAAGATGATTGGGGATAATGAACTCAAACTATAGATAAATTAAATCAAATTCCAATTTAGAAGACAAGGATAAAGAGGGGAGATTTTTATGAATTCGCAAGTAAGAGAAGCAATTATAACCGATTATATTGAAATCAATAATCTTGTTAAAGAAGTACATAATTTACATGTTGAAAATAGACCGGATGTCTATGTGAATACTGATACTCCTTTGATAAAAGAAGATTTTTATGAGTTATTAAGCACCAGTGACACAAAGGTATTTGTAGTAGAAGATCTTAATAATAAAGAGTTAGTAGCATATAGCATTGTGAAAATTATGGCCCAGAGAAGTATTCAGATACTTAGACCAATGACATTTGCTTATATAGATGATTTTTCTGTTAAAGTTAGTAAGCAAAAGAATGGTATTGGAAGATTGCTTTTTGATTATGTTGTAAGTTATGCAAAATCAGAAGGAGCTTTATCTTTACAGTTGATTGTATGGGAGTTTAATAAAGATGCTATTAAATTCTATGAATCATTGGGAATGTCAGTAAGAAATAGAAGAATGGAATTAAACTTGGGTTAATATAAATGTAAAAAATATAATTTAAAGATAGGTACTGAGGGAAATAAATCCCCTAGTACCTTATTATTTTATATCATGTTAAACTTCAAGTTACACTAAATCTATATTTCTTCTAGAAATTTTGAATCCTATTTTTTCTTCAATTTTTTCAAGTAAATAGGTATCTTTGGGATCCATAAAACAGCAAGTATAGCCACTTTCACCAGCTCTAGCTGTTCTACCAATTCTATGAATATAGCTTTCTGGAGATTCTGGAATGTCATAGTTATATATGTGAGTAATACCAGAAATATCAATACCTCTTGCAGCTACATCCGTTGCAATTAGATATTGAATATCCGCATTTCTAAAGGACTTCATGATTCTTTCTCTTTTATTTTGAGGAACATCGCTATGAATTTTCTCGCAATTAAATTTTCTTTTACCCATAGCCATTTCAAGAGCATCGGCTCTTCTTTTAGTTCTGCAGAAGATTATTGCCATAAATGGGTTATCTTCTTCAAGAGCTTTGAAGAGGGAATCTTGCTTTAATCGATCGGTAGTTTCAACAATTTCTTGATTTATAGTAGAAAGAGTTAAGCTTTCTTTTTTTACAGACACCACAATAGGATCTTTCATATATTTATAAGCAAGTTTTTTAACAGAAGAATCCATAGTAGCAGAAAAACATAATGTTTGATGGTTTTTAGGGGTATGCTTAATTATATTTTCTACTTCATTTTTAAAACCCATAAGCAGCATTTGATCTGCCTCATCAAGAACAAAGGTTTTAAGCTTAGATAAATTGATTGATTTTCTATCAAGATGATCAAGAAGTCTTCCAGGGGTAGCTATTATTAAGTGAATGCTTCCTTTAAGCTTATTTAATTGGGAACCTATATCTTTTCCGCCATAAGCAGCTAAAATATTTATATTTACGCTCTCAGCTAATTTAGAGGCCTCGTTAGTAATTTGAATAGCTAACTCACGGGTTGGAGTCAATATTAACACTTGTGTAGCATCAAGGTTCGGATTAATATTTTCAAAAATGGGCAATAGAAATGCTAAAGTTTTACCTGTACCAGTTTGAGCTTCAGCTATAAGGTCTTTTCCTTCTTTAATATATTGAATACTTTCTCTTTGAATATCAGTTGGATCTTTTATCCCAGACTTGTTTAATATATCTATTATATTTGTACTAATTCCTAATTCTTTAAAATTCATTTACTCATACCTTTCATCCTTTATTCAACGCCTAATAGTAACACATATTAAAGTATTTATCAATTTAATAGATTCCATACAAAAGAGATGAATAATCCTTATAATGTGGAGCATAATGAATGGTGAAAAAAGAAAGGTAGTAGAAAAGGCCATTGCAAGGTAATAACACGAAATATATTACTGTTGAAAGTAAGGTGAAGATATTGAGTAAAACTACTAGAAGAGGATATGTCCCAAGGGATGAAAAGGAATTTGGAGATGAATACAGATGTAAATTACATAAAGCAGGAGAAGAGCTATTGTTTCTATTAAATAGGGGATATAACATAAAGGGAGCATCAACCTTTATAGGAAATCACTATCTTTTATCTGAAAGGCAGAGGCTTGCTTTAGTGAGGGGAATTTCTAAAAGTGAAGATGTTACAAATAGAAAAGCTAAAGAAGTTATTGATTCTTTTTCGGGGAAAACAATAAACATAGATGGCTTTAATACAATAATAACTCTAGAAGTTGCACTTTCTAATTCACTAATTATAAAGTCAATGGATGGTACAATAAGAGATTTAGCAGGACTTCGGGGTACATATTCAGTTATAGATAAAACAGATATAGCAATTAAACTACTAGGTGAAAGATTAGGACAATATAAAGTTAATAAAGCTATATTCTATTTAGATAAACCAGTTTCAAATTCAGGGAGACTGAAAATGAGAATCTTAGAATTGCTAGAAAATTTACAATTTAAAGTGGATGTAGAGATTATTAACAATGTGGATAGTATATTAGAAACAAAAGAAAATGTAGTATCTAGTGATGCAATTATCATTGATAAATGTAAGAGTTGGATAAATATGAATAATAATATTATTGAGGATAAGAAGTTAGGGGTTAATTGTGTGGATTTTAGTAAATTTTATTTTTTGTAAGGATGTATGAACGCATAAGTAAAAACATTACTGTTTTGTATAAATCAACAGGTAAAAGAAGGCAAGCAATTTTGGAACCAAACGTAGTAAAAAGACGCATAAAAAAGCTGTTGAGGGAGTGAGTAAAATTCTACTTAGATAGTAGAAAAATAAATACTTCTGCCATAGTTATTTGGCAGAGGTATTTATTATTTTATTATAATACATTATTGAAAAAAAGTTCCATGTACACCTTCTGGAAAGAGATATCTACTCATTGACTTTTGGATTAATGTTATTCAAATAAAAACTTTTCAAGTTCCTCAACCTTATTAAAATAATAATCACAGTTTTTTTTCATAAATCCTATAATTAAGCTATTTGTGTGTGACCATCCAGCACTAGAAAAATCTACATTACAACTCTTTGCCATATCAAAGCCTGGCTTTAAATCATCAATCATTATAAGTTCATTAGGTTTAAGGTCATATTTACGCATAATTTCCTGAAGAGGATATGGATTAGGCTTACGCTCTTCTTCACAGCGTTCCCATCCGAAAATCATATCTGGAACAAGACTACAATTCTCTAAATAATCACGATTTATATTTTCACTGTAGGAATGAGAGACAACACAAACTAGTCCACCTTCTTCCTTTTGTCTTTGAATAATTCTTTCGAATCCAGTATAGAAAGCAGGGACATTATTTTTTACATACTCATTCCATGTAGTAAGTTGATATTCCATTTCCTCCTCTGTAAACTTCAAAATATCAAAGCATAAAGAATTAAATCCAGGATCAAAACAATACATCATAAATTCATCTAGAGTTATTTCTATATTTGGACGAAGTTTAAATAATGTATTTCTAAATACTGGAAAATGTATTTCGGGTGTACTTCTAACAACGGTATCGTCATGGTCAAGGACTAAACATTTATATTTCAACATAGCTAACTCCTTTTATATTTTTATGTTTTTGAATTTAATTTTTAACTTGTTAATATTATAAATACAAATGTATATTAACTAATATATATTATACATGAATATGAAAATATTTTGGAGATATTTCCATATAGATTGCAGAGATAGGTTTGGAATTAAATAAGTTGACATATCAATGAGTCATTTATATAATTATCATTGAGTAGTTTAAAACTCAATTTTAAGAAAGGCAAGGTATTTGCAGACATGAGAATATAATTCACTTTTATTTATGAGAAATCAAAATTAGAATGAGGCCTCAAGAAAGGCTTTGTTGTTATGCATTTTATTTGATTTTGTGAGTGGATAGTATTTTTGTAACTGTTGATGGTTTGTCAATATAGTGTGTTATTAACCTTAATTAAGACTTTGAATCCTAATATATACTGATTTTTTTGTATATATTTTAAGGTTTTATTTAGTGCGATTAAAGGTTATGATATAGTTGCGATGCTATCCTCTCCAGGTTATAAGGAGGGGATTTTTTGTTATTAGTTGAATGTAGTAATATTAAAAAAAGTTTTTGTGATAGATCCATCTTGGATATAGAAAATTTAAAGGTTTGTTCCCAGGATAGAATAGGTGTTGTAGGTGTAAATGGAGTAGGTAAAACTACATTAATTAATATATTGTGCCAAAGATTGCATCCAGATGAAGGCCATGTTAAGTTATATGGAACATACTCATATATATCACAGTTAGAAGAACCAGAAAGTATATCAATAACTAGTGAAATGGCTTCTAGATTTAATGTAGAAAGTATTTGGAATGAGAACATGAGTGGAGGAGAAAAGACTAGATTTAAACTTGCTTATGCACTAAGTCAGAATAGCCAGTTGATATTTGCAGATGAGCCTACTAGCAATATGGATATAGAGGGCATTGAGCTTATGGAAAAAAGTTTTGAAAAATATAAAGGAGCTCTAATCCTTATATCCCATGATAGAAACTTCTTAGATAGGTTATGTAATAAGATTTTAGAAATAGAGGATGGAAGAATAAAAATATATTATGGTAATTACAGTGACTATGCTGCTTTGAAAGCTAAGGAGAGAGACCGAGCTGAATTTGAATATGAGGAGTATAAAAAAGAAAAGAAGCGACTTCAAAGTGTAATTATCGATGCAGAACAAAGGGTGAAAGGTATAAAAACGACTCCTAAACGAATGGGAAATTCTGAGGCTAGGCTTCACAAGATGGGAGGTCAAAAGGCCAGGGCAAACATTGAAAGAGCAGTGAAAAATATTGAAAAGAGAATAGATCACCTTGAAGTTAAAGAGAAACCCAAAGAACAAGTTAGCATAAAGCTAGAAATTGAGGATTCAAATAAGCTCCATAGTAAAATAGTTATAGAGGGTAAAAATATAACTAAGTCATTTGACAAGAAGATGATACTAGATAATGCTGAATTTAGCATATATAACACCTCAAAGGTAGCACTCATTGGTCCTAATGGGTGTGGAAAGAGTACTTTAATAAAGATGATAATGGACAATGATAAATCCATTAGAATTGCTAAAGGAGCAAATATAGGATACTTTAGTCAAGCTATAGACATTTTAAAAGAAAATTATACTATTATAGAAAATGTAATGGAAAGTAGTATACATGATGAAACTTTCGCTAGGATACTACTAGCAAGATTATTATTTAAAAGAGAAGATATTTATAAAAAAGTAAGTGTATTAAGTGGAGGAGAACGAGTTAAAGTATCCTTTGCAAAAATGCTATTACAAAATATAAATCTTCTTATATTAGATGAACCAACTAATTATATGGATATAAACTCTCTTGAGGTTGTAGAAAATGTACTTAAAGATTTTTATAGCACTTTATTGTTTGTATCCCATGATAGAAGATTTGTAGAATCTATTGCAGACTATATAATGACTATAGAAAATCATAAAATTAAGATGTTTAAAGGTAACTATAAGGAGTACTTAGATAGTAAAAATAAATGTGAAGATAATGATAAAGAAGAAATTGAAAATGAAATTTTCATATTGCAAAATCGTCTTTCAGAAGTTATTGGAAGGTTATCCATGCCATCAAAAAAGGATGATGTAGTAGCACTGGATGAAGAATATAATGAATTATTGGGTAAATTAAAAACGTTAAAAACAAATTTATCAAAATAGTAAGAAAACTCTTTACAACATATTGCAAAAGTGATAGTATTGTTTTCAATAAGAGGAAGTGCACAGAGTTCTTTAAAATTAAAAATAAAATGAACAATGAAAGGGACGAGTATTATAGAGTACAATTTATAGAGAGGGAGTGTTTTGGGCTGTAAGCATTCCTAAATATGACTATAAGAAAACTAACCCTAGAGTTATGGCTGATTAGCTAATATTAGTAAAATGCCATCGGTAAATACCGTTATAAAATTTGAGATGAATTGAGTTATTTTAATTCAATTTGGGTGGAACCATGGATGTTATGCATTCGTCCCAAGGTGGGACGGATGCTTTTTTGTCGTATAATAACTAATTCAATAAATTTTGTTAAGGAGGGGATAAGTATGATAAGTATAAAACTTAAAGATGGTTCAATAATAGAAATTTGTGATGATTCTAATGTTTATGATCTTGCAAGTTCAATTAGTAAAAATTTAGCTAAATCAGCAATAGTAGGTGAAGTAAATGGAACCTTGGTTGATTTAAGTTGTAAATTAAAAGATAATGACCAGGTAAATATTTTAACCTATGATGATGAAAATGCTGTTGAGGTAATTAGACATTCAACTGCACATATTATGGCTCAAGCAGTAAAAAGAATTTATAGTAATTCGAAACTTGCTATAGGACCTTCCATAAAAAATGGTTATTATTATGATTTTGATATTGAAAGTCCCTTATCTGCTGAAGATATAGATAAGATTGAAATAGAAATGAATAACATAATTAAAGAAAATTTAAAATTTGAGAGAATAGATGTTTCTACAGAAGACGCAATTAAGCTAATGGAGGAAAAAGGGGAAATTTATAAAGTTGAACTTATAAGAGACTTACCAGAAGGAGAGAAAATTTCCCTATATAAGCAGGGAGAGTTTATTGATCTTTGTAGAGGTCCTCATATACCATCTACAAAGTATGTAAAAGCTTTTAAACTAACAAGTGTAGCTGGGGCATATTGGAGAGGCAATGAAAAAAATAAGATGCTACAGAGAATATATGGTGTTGCCTTTGCAAATAATACATTACTTGAAACTCATTTGCATAATGTAGAGGAGGCTAAAAAAAGGGATCACAGAAAATTAGGCAAAGAACTAAAATTATTTAACTTTGTTGATGAAGGCGTAGGATTTCCATTTTTCTTACCTAAAGGAGTAGTTCTTAAAAACACTTTAATTGATTTTTGGAGGACTTTGCATGCAGAAGCAGGTTATGTTGAGATCGAGACTCCAATAATGCTTAATAAAAGATTATGGGAAGTTTCTGGGCACTGGGATCATTATAAAGAGAATATGTATACTTCAATTATTGATGATGAGGAATTTGCATTAAAGCCAATGAATTGTCCAGGAGGAATGTTAGTATATAAATCTGAAGCTCATTCCTATAGAGATTTTCCAATGAGAGTAGGTGAACTTGGTAGAGTTCATAGACATGAACTTTCAGGAGCATTACATGGACTTATGAGAGTAAGAGCTTTTACACAGGATGATGCTCATATATTTATGTTACCAAATCAAATAAAATCAGAAATTAAAGGGGTAATAGAGCTCATTGATAAAGTTTATTCAAAATTTGGATTTAAGTATAATCTCGAGCTTTCTACAAGACCAGATAATTCCATGGGAAGTGATGAAGACTGGAAATTAGCAGAAGACTCCTTAAAAGGGGCTTTAGATGAATTAAGTTTAGACTATAAAATAAATGAAGGTGATGGAGCATTTTATGGTCCTAAGATAGATTTTCATCTTGAGGATAGTATAGGAAGAACATGGCAATGTGGAACAATTCAATTAGATTTTCAATTACCTCAAAGGTTTGAATTAGAGTATATTGGAAGTGATAATGAGAAACATAGACCAATAGTTATTCATAGAGTAATATATGGAAGTATAGAAAGATTTTTAGGTATATTAATTGAACACTTTGCAGGAAAGTTTCCAACATGGCTTGCTCCGGTTCAAGTAAAGGTACTGCCTATATCAAATAAATTCAATGAGTATTCAGAGAGTATTAAAAAGAAGCTAAGTGAAAATGGAATAAGAGTTGAAATGGACTATAGAGATGAAAAGATAGGCTATAAAATAAGAGAAGCTAGAAATGAAAGAATACCTTATATTATTGTTGTAGGAGAAAAGGAAGAAAAAGAAAATACAATTTCACTACGTAGTAGAAAAAATGGAGATGAAGGAACTTTTAAATTAGAATCTTTAATAGAAAGAATCAGTAATGAAATAAGGAATAAAGAATTATAAACAGAGTTCTTAGCTTCTATGAAGCTTTAGAAATCGTTATCCAGGGACATAACAGCTCTTTAGTCCCACTTTGAAGAAGATGGGAGTATTAGAGCTGATAGTCATCGGATAAAATAAGGTAAATATATAAAATAACATCCTGAAAATGGATGTTATTTTGTGTTTTCAGCAAAAATAAAATAGGTTTGATAGTAAAGGTTCGGTTAAAGTATTTATAGATAAAGTAAATTTATGGATAATTATTGATTCATGATGTATTAATAATTACATGTTGGATTTAGTGCAATAAATTACATATGATGCATATTATATATAAATCCGCTTCAAAGAAATATAAATTGTATGAGGTGTTTTATGGATTTATTAATACTTGAAGAACGTAGATTGCTTAGATATAGCTTACTATTTCAATTATATAGGGACTTCTTTACCTATGGCTATGAAGTATGCAATAAAATTAATTATGAGATTCCAAATGATTGTAGAATTGAAATAATTGCAGCTCTTTATTTCTTATTCTATAGAAGATGGATTTTTTTTAACATAGCAAGAGACAAAACAGTTTCTGCTTATGTTTTAGGGCGTGGCATGGAAGAAGTGGAGAATTATCTTATTGAAACTGGTAAATTAGTAGCTTCAAACATATTTGAGGATTTGTTAATACCTGTTATTGATAAAAAAGAAAAGATTGGAGGTACAGTTAATGAGTCTTAAGATGGATCCATTATATGATAAAAAGGCTAATTTTGTTGGGTGGTTAGTAGAACATAGTAATGTATTTGATAAGGATTTAAAATGGGTAGCATATGCTTATTACAATTATATTTGGGCAACGAAGACTAGAATATGGATTGGCGAATTAAGAGGTACCAATCTTTTAGATAGAGATGGGAGGATTGTGGCTTGGAGTACTAGTGGACCTGTGGTGGGGAGTCTTGGTTTCGTAGAAGGGCCAATTAATATTGGTACTCCAATTATGCCAGTTGGACCAATTATTCATGAGGTTCCATTAAATCCTGGATATGTTCCTGAGCCAGCAGGTGAATGGTCCAAACTAACCTTCAATCAGTGGCTTAACCAAAGGTAGGTGTTTAAGTTATGGTTCAGATAGAAAAAGACTTAATTAGAGTTCAAATTTTACTTGAATTATATGAAAAATTGTTTTGTATTTGCAATTATGCAGATATTACAAGACAAGAATACAAAATCTCAGGTAGAAATAAGTGTGAGATAATTGCAGCTCTTTATTATTTAAGTGACAGAGGGTATATTACTGTAAGAACTACAAATAAAGATGATGTTCTTATTATATTTATTAGAGCCAGAGGAATTGATGAAATTGAACTAAAGATAAAAAAAGCTACCACAACGGTTCTTACATGCACTTTCAATAAACTACTTATTCCAAACTTTGATGATGTGATTGATAACTGATAATAAGACTATACCTGCTGTTATAGAACATAAAATATTGAGGTATGTTTTAAACTTAGAGGTTAAGAAGATAAACATATAAATAATATTGTTCGTATGGATATTATGTTATAAAATGTAAGTATATATATCATAAATTTCAAATAAAATAATTAAAGTTTATTTATATTAATTACACGTAGATATGCCTCAACTGCTATTATACCTAACTAAATATAAAATACTTTTAAATAAGTAAGAAAGAAGAGGAAGTTAGTTTATGGAATTAAAAAAAATATCTAATAGAATTTATTACTTACCTGCAGAAGAAGAAACTGATAGACCAGTTATTGGATATATCAAAGGAGATAAATATTCATTGGCTATCGATGCAGGTAATTCATCTAAGCATGTAGAAAAATTTTATTGTGAATTAAATAATGCAGGTTTGAAATTACCAGATTATACAGTGATTACCCATTGGCATTGGGATCATACATTTGGCATGCATTCAGTAGTAGGAAAGACAATTGCTGGACATTTGACAAATAATAAATTGAAAGAAGTTTCAACATGGCAATGGTCTGATGATGATATGAAAAGTAGACTTGAAACCGGTAAAGATATTGAAATGTGTGACAAATGTATTAAATTGGAGTATTCAAACAGACAAGATATAAAAGTAACTTCTGCAGATATAGAATTTAGCGGAAGTTTAAAAATTGATTTGGGCGGAATTTATTGCGAAATAACTGAAATTGAAGCACCTCATTCAGAAGATTCGGTATTGATTTATGTACCCGAAGAAAAAGTGGTTTTTATTGGCGATGCAGATTGTGAAGATCACTATGATAATAATGGCCATTATGATAAGGATAAGTTAGGGTGTTTTATTGAGCTAATTAAAGAAATTGATTTTAATACTTATGTTCTGGGACATGATAAACCTGAAACGAAGGAAGAAGTAATTTCATATTTAATGGAAGAATTAAAAAAGTTAAGTTGAGACATAAAGATAGGAATCGCACCATAAGTAGGTGCGATTTTTTTGTTAGTTTAAGTGGTGAGTTGAAATTGAATATATATTAGTATTAAAAGAGAATTTTAGATGATTAAGATAATATATGAATAGGAACTTTGCAAAGGAGTATTAACACATGAGAGAGATAGTAATATAAATGATTGAATTTAGATTATATAGAAAAGTAGTACATAAAGTAGGCTTGATATATATGCGATGTCAACCATAACCATGGTGAAATATCGTCAATAATCCACGGAGATAAAATGTTCAAAGTCTTGGTAGCAATCATGCTACAAAGTTTTTAAATAATCAATGAGAAAATAACAGATAGTATACAGTAAGATATATCATATTAAAGCATATATGGGAATATATTTCATTAATATGGATTACATGATACAATTTTATTGTAAGTAATATTTTTTATGTTTTAATGTAAAAAAGAAAAATTAAATGGGGGTGTAAAATAGTATGGATATGTATAAAGTTATCGAGATTAAGCAAAATGTTTTCGAAAACAATGATAAACAAGCAGAACTACTTAGAGAAGATTTAAAAAAAGATAAGACTTTTTTGTTAAATTTAATGTCATCACCAGGGTCAGGGAAAACAACAACTGTTTTAAGAACAATTGAAGCTTTAAAAGATGAAATGAGTATTGGGGTCTTAGAAGCTGATATTGACTCAGATGTGGATGCTAATACTGTTTCAAAGACTGGTGCAAAGGTAATACAGTTGCATACCGGTGGCATGTGCCATCTGGATGCAGATATGACCAAACAAGGACTAATTGGATTGGGAACAGAAGATGTTGATTTTGTAATATTAGAAAATGTAGGAAACTTAGTATGCCCAGCAGAATTTGATACTGGTGCATCAAAAAATGCAATGATATTAAGTATACCAGAGGGAGATGACAAGCCCTTAAAATATCCTTTAATGTTTTCCATTGTTGATGTTTTATTAATTAACAAGATAGATGCAATAAATTATTTTGACTTTGATTTAGAAGCAGTGAAAGAGCGTGTGAAAAAATTGAATCCCAATATTAAGGTTATCCCAATCTCTGCTAGAACTGGTGAGGGAATTGATGACTGGGTTAACTGGATACGTAATGAAGTAAAAGATTGGAATAAAAAATAGGGTGTATTGAAAAATTATTGGGGGAATGGGTATGGTAAAAGTAAAAGTATTAGAACTTGCCAATCATATAAGTAAGATAAAACCTGGTTCAAAAAATGAAATAAAGCCGGAGGATCCAGAATATAAAATTTTGGAACCAGTTGTTACAGAAGAAATGGCAGAAGTAGGACTTTGCGTTGAATTCCGTAAACCAAAGAGCGCAGAAGAAGTTGCTGTTTTATGTGGTAAATCTTTAGAAGAAACAAAGAGAATCCTATGGGAACTAGCCCTTGCTGGTGTTTGCTTTGTTGGTAAAGAAGATGGCGTTGACAAGTACTGGTTTGAGATTTGGGTTCCAGGACACATGGAAATGATAGTTAACCATCCACATAAGGAAAATGTTGAGAATTATAAGCAAATTGCTGAGGCTTTTGAGGCCTATGGAAGAAAAAAAGCACCTATAACAGCAGGCATTTTTCCAGTAGGAACAGGCCCTATGCGTGTTATCCCTATAGAAACATCAATTCAAGGTGAAACAAGAAGAGCATCCTATGAGGAAGTTTCTAAATATCTCAATGAAAATACTGTTTTCTCAGTTTCAGATTGTTCTTGTCGTACATCAAGAGAGGCCATGGGAGAAGGTTGCGGCCACTTGAAGGAAGATATGTGTATTCAGCTTGGTCATGCTGCTGAATACTATATCCGTACAGGAAGAGGCAGAGCAATAACCCGCGAAGAAGCTTTTGAAATCATTAAAAGAGCCGAAGAAAATGGCTTAATGCACCAAATGCCAAATGCAGATGGTCCAGGAAAAACTCATGCCATTTGTAACTGTTGCGGCTGTTCATGTTACGCTACGAGAATTGCAGGAATGTTCTTAAATAATGATATGGTGCGTTCAAATTATGTATCAAGAGTTGATAAAGACAAATGTGTTGGTTGTGGAGAGTGTGTTCAAGTTTGTCCAGTTAATGCATTGAAATTAGGTCAAAAATTATGTGCTAAAACACCAATTGTTGAGAAGAAGAGAGTTGACTTTGCCCACAATACAGAGTGGGGTCCAGATAAATGGAATGTTAATCATCGTATCAACAAGAAAAATGTTGTTGATACAGGTACAAGTCCTTGTAAAACACAATGTCCAGCACATATTTCCGTTCAAGGCTATGTTAAGCTAGCATCTCAAGGAAGATATAAAGAAGCGCTTGAACTTATTAAGAATGAAAATCCGTTTCCGGCTGTATGCGGGCGTATTTGTCCAAGAAAATGTGAATCTGCTTGTACTAGAGGCGATATTGATGAACCAGTTGCTATAGATGAAATAAAAAAATTCATTGCTGAACAAGATTTAAAAATGGATACTCGTTATGTACCAAAATTAAGACATGAATACGGTAATAAAATTGCAGTTATAGGTGCTGGTCCTTCAGGTCTCTCTTGTGCTTTTTATTTAGCTCTTGATGGTTATAAGGTAACGGTATTTGAAAAGCAAAAGGTACTTGGTGGTATGCTTACCCTTGGTATTCCTTCTTATAGATTAGAAAAAGAAGTTATAAATGCAGAAATAGATATTTTAAGAGAACTAGGAGTAGAATTTAAAACTGGTATTGAAGTAGGTAAAGACATAAGTCTTAAATACTTAAGAGGTCAAGGATATGAAGCATTCTATCTTGCAATCGGTGCCCAGTTAGGCAGAAACCTTGGTATCCAGGGTGAAGATTCAGAAGGGGTTATTACAGGGGTTGATTTCTTACGTAATGTAAACTTGGGTAATGAGGTAAACCTTGAAGGAGACGTGGTTGTAATTGGTGGTGGTAACGTTGCTATTGATGTTGCAAGAACAGCTACAAGAGTTGGAGCTTCAAAGGTTAACATGTTCTGTCTTGAAAGTCGAGAGGAAATGCCAGCACTTGAAGAAGAAATTGAAGAAGCATTATCAGAAAGCATTGAAGTTAACAATTCTTGGGGTCCAAAGCGAATCCTTGAAGAAAATGGGAAAGTTATAGGCATAGAATTTAAAAAGTGTCTTTCAGTTTTTGATGATAATGGGAAATTTAGTCCTATATTTGATGAAGAGATCACTAAGATTGTGAAGGCAAATCATGTTCTAATTTCAGTAGGTCAAGGAATGGAGTGGGGTAGATTGCTAGAAGACAGCAAAATAGAATTGAATCCAAATAACACAGTGAAAGCAGATTCCTTCACTCTACAGACAGGGGAGCCAGATGTATTTGCTGGTGGGGATGTATTAACAGGTCCTAAGTTTGCTATTGATGCCATTGCTTTGGGTAAAGAAGGTGCAATTTCAATTCATCGCTATGTTCAACCTGGACAGAGCTTAGTTCTTGGAAGAGATAGAAGACAGTACTCTGCACTTGATAAAGAAAACTTAACATTACAAGGATATGACCGCATACCAAGGCAGAAAGTAGACCATGTAGATGGAGCGAGATCAAAAGAAACCTTTAAGGATTTACGCCCTACATTTACTGAAGAGCAAGTGATGAAGGAAACAGAACGTTGCCTTGGCTGTGGTGCTACAATTACAGATGAATATCAATGTATAGGCTGTGGTGCATGTACTACTAGATGTAAGTTTGATGCTATTACACTTTTTAGAAAATATGATGCACAAAGTGTACCACTTGAAAAGCTTAAACCTATAATTGTTAAAAATATAATTAAGCGTAAAGGTGTAATCACAGCTAGAAAGATTAAAAAGTTATTCACAAAAGATTCTTAAAAATAAAACGAAATAATTGACATATTACAGGAGAAAAGGTGAGGAAACATATAGTTGCCTCCACCTTTTTACCTAGATTAGAAGGGTGATTTTAATGCATGAATTAGGTGTAGTAATTGAAGTGGTTAAAACTGTTGAAAATTTCGCAGAAAAGAATGGATTAAAGAAAATAGATACAATAGTTTTACAAATTGGAGAACTTTCTTCAATGATTCCTAAATATATTGAATCTTGTTATCCAGTAGCAGTAGATGGTACAAGATTACAGGACACAAAATTAAAGATTGAAATATTACCAGGTAATGCAATCTGTAGAAAATGTAGAAAAGTTTTTAATATCATTGAGAATAGTAGTAAGTGTCCAAGCTGTACAAGTGAAGAATGGGAGCTATTATGTGGAAAAGAGTTTATGATAAAGGAAATAGTTGCTTGTTAAGGTAAGACTTAAAAGATAAGAGATGAGATAGAAATACGTATAAGATATTTTACTAGGGGCATAATATGGACAAGCGATTAACATTTAATAAGGATACTAGCATTTATTATAAATGGCAATGTTTTAAATGTTTATGACACCATAGATTTATATTTAGTAAGAAAATAGGAGGTATAGTGTGAAGATATTTATTGATGAAATAAGTGATGTAGTAAAAAGTACTTTTGAAGAGCTAGGATATGATAAAGAATCAGGAAAGGTAACTGTATCTAATAGACCAGATTTATGTCAGTATCAATGCAATGGTGCTTTAGCTAATGCTAAGAAATACAAAAAGGCACCCAGTGTCATAGCGCAAGAAGTTGTTGAAAAATTGAAAGAAAATAAATTTTTCTCTAAATTAGAAATTGCAGGACCTGGGTTTATTAATATAACGGTTAATGATAAATTAATAATTGACTATGTAAATAAGATGAATAATGATGAAAAGTTTGGAACTTCATCTGCTACAAAAGTTAAAAAAATATTTGTAGATTATGGTGGAGCAAATGTTGCAAAGCCCTTACATATAGGTCATTTAAGATCAGCAATAATTGGAGAAAGTATAAAAAGAATTGCTAAGTTTATAGGTCATGATGTAATTGGAGATGTTCACTTAGGTGATTGGGGTCTTCAAATGGGTATGGTTATCTCTGAAGTTGAAAGACGTAATCCAAATTTACCTTATTTTAATGAAGGTTTTACTGGAGCGTATCCAAAAGAAGCCCCATTTACAATAGATGAATTAGAAGAAATATATCCTTATGCTAGCAGCCTTGCTAAAAATGATGAAAAAGTTATGAATGCAGCAAAACAAGCTACCGTTGAGCTTCAACAAGGTAGAAAAGGATATCTAGCATTATGGAAACACATATTAAATGTTTCTGTTAATGATTTAAAGAAAAATTATGGTGCATTAAATGTTGACTTTGAATTATGGAATGGTGAAAGTGATGCACAAAAGTTTATTCCAGACATGATAAAATATTTAAAGGATAATAGATATTGTTATGAAAGTGAAGGTGCTTTAGTTATTGATGTAAGTAAGGAAGAGGATAAGAGTGCACTTCCGCCATTACTATTACTGAAATCAGATGGAGCATCACTATATGGAACAACTGATTTGGCTACAGTTGTAGAGAGAGTTAGAAATTATAAGGCTGATGAAATAATATACTTAGCTGATAAAAGACAAGGACTTCACTATGAACAATTCTTTAGAGCAGCTAAAAAATCTGGAATTGCAGGTGAGAATGTAGAATTAGATTTTATAGGCTTTGGAACAATGAATGGAAAAGATGGAAAGCCATTTAAAACTCGTGAAGGTGGAGTAATGAGGCTTGCAGATTTAATAAATTTAATTAAAGAAGCGGGTAAAGAAAAGCTTAAAGGTAATAAAAATATATCAGCAGAAGATGTTGAAGAAATCTCATCAAAGGTAGGTTTAGCAGCTTTAAAATATGGTGATTTATCAAATCAAGCTTCAAAGGATTATATATTTGATATAGATAGATTTGCTTCCTTTGAGGGAAATACAGGACCATATATTTTATATACAATAGTAAGAATTAAATCTATTTTAAACAAAGCTAACACATCTGAGTTAAAGGAAAATGTATTAGAACCACAAAGTGATACAGAAAGAAATTTAATGTTACAATTAATTAGATTCAATGAAGTAATTGAACTGAGCTTTAGAGAACGTGCACCACATAAGATATGTGAATACGTTTATGAATTATCAAATAACTTTAATAAATTCTATAATGACACAAGAATATTATATGAAGAAGATGAAAATAAAAAAGTTTCTTGGCTAGTTCTTATTACTTTAGTTAAAGATGTATTAGAACAATGCTTAGATTTATTAGGCATGGAAAGTGTTGAAAAAATGTAATATACGGCAGTCCTTTTTCTTTTAGTCGTGGATGGGATTTAAAGCAATTCGTCTCCATCAAGGTGTAACATCATTTTATATTTTTTCATACATTAGATATATACAAATACTTAGGAAGTGTGTTATTACGAGCTTTATAAGCAAAGTCTTGTACAAAATCGCCATTGAAGGTGGGGGATTAGTTAAAAAGAAGTTTGATAAAGAAACTAGAAATTGCAAAAAAGTCAATAAAGAAGTGTTATTGAAAATATTAAGAGAAAATTGCAAAAGTGAAATCGGAATTAAGTTTAATTTTCGAGATATCAACTCCATAGATGGTTTTAAAGAACATGTTCCATTAACCCAATATGATTATTACGAAAACTATATAAGACGAATGTCAAATGGGGAAAAGAATATTTTAATAAGTGAAGGTGTGGAATACTTTGGTCATACATCAGGAACCACAGGAAAGCAAAAGTTAATTCCATCTACTAAAACAAGTAGAAAACTTGCTTCAAAATATATGGCCTTACTTACCAATAAATTTTCTTATGATAACTTTAGAGAAAATTGGAATTATGGAAGAGGTTTAATGATAGCTGATATAGTAATGACAACTTATACCCAAGGAGGAGTACCAATATGTTCTGCTACTTCTGGAGGGATGAATGGTATAAGGTTTATATTACCATACTTATATACTTCACCAATAGAAGTCATGAAAATAAAAGATAAGGAATCCTCCCTTTATCTTCATCTGTTATTTGCCTTAAAAGAAACTAATCTTTTATATATTAGTGGAGTTTTTATATCTAATATATTGGATTTATTTAGGATATTAGAAAGTAAACATCAGGATTTAGTTAGAGATATAAGGAGAGGATGTATAAGAAATAATTTGAATATTGATGAAAACACTAGAAAAAAGTTAAATTCACTTCTTTCTCCTGATGCTAGTAGAGCTGATAAATTAGAGTATGAATTTGAAAAAGGATTGAAGGGTATAAGTAGGAGAGTATGGCCTAATTTATCATATATTGCCACAGTAACTGGAGCAAACTTTTCTATATATGATGATAAATTAAATTATTATACTGATTCATTACCTATTTATTCACCAGCCTATGCTGCTACTGAAGCTATGATTGGAATTAATCCTTATGCAAATAAGATAAGATATGTAATTATCCCTGACACTGCATTTTATGAATTTATTCCACAAGAAGAAGGGGAAGAAGATAGTCAGCACACCCTTTGTTTAGAAGAGCTAGAAATAGGGACAAAGTATGAAATAGTTATTACTAATTATGCAGGCCTTTATAGATATAGAATGGGTGATGTTATTCAAGTAGTCGGATTTTATAATAATTGTCCTGAAGTGGAGTTTTTATATAGGAAGAATCAAGTGTTGAATATGGTATCTGAAAAAACTAATGAAGAACATTTAACTAATTCTATAAAAAGTACAATAAAAAAATTAAATTTAAACTTAGTAGACTATACTACAATGCCTGATAACTCAATTACACCTGGAAGATATTCGTTTTACTTTGAATTTAAAAATAGTATATCTAATTATAAGATTAAATTATTAGAGGAAACCTTGGATAAGGAGATTAGAAGTTCTAACTTAGCCTATGATAGAGCTAGAAATAACAAGAATTTATCTATTGTAAAAGTAATACTTTTACAATCAAATACCTTCAATACAATTAAGGAATCTTTATATAAGAAGGGAATATCAAAAAATCAAATTAAAATTCCAAGGGTTATTTCTAATAATAGGAGTATATTAAATATTATTAATAGAAATAAGATATGATATACTTCTTTAATATTATTTGTATTTGTAATATTCTTAAAATATAATATTATTAATAAAGTTTTTATAGGAGGATATAACTGATATACTTAAAAAAATTTATAAATATTTGACTAAATGTAAAATAAAAACTATAATGGAATAGTAATTTGAAATTAGAAGGAGATTGTAATATGATTATGTTTGTTTTTAACCTTTAATCTAAATTTCACATATTAGTATAATAGCACCTATTAAACGGGTTTATTTGCTATGTACAAAATGTTATTTAGATATGTTAAGAACAACAGCATTTACTTTTCTTATTTAATTTTAAAAATCATGTACAATACTGTATTTATTGTGATAGGTTTTTATGTTATTAGATTTAAGCTGTACTTAACTGTACAGCTTTTTTAAAGTTATAGCCTTTTTAAATTACCTAAAATGTTTTTAAGGGTACTTAAAATAAGTCTATAAAATTGAAGGACTGTAAATGATGAGTGTTCATTTGCAGTTCTTTTATTTAGTCATGGGGGTGATTAAATAGCTTGTTTACTATAGAAAATAAACAAAATTTGAATACAATGGGGGAAAAATTATGGAAGGGTTAAAAATTGTAGAATACACTCCAGCCTATGCAAAGGCTATTGCAGAAATGTGGCAAAGGAGCACTGAAGGGTGGAATGGTGAAAATGGAAATGAAACAGAGGAAACAGTACTAGCGGCACATGAAAATTCAACGGATATAAATACTTATCTTGCTGTATTAGGAGATGATGTACTTGGATACTGTGCATTTTCAAGGTATGTAAAGGATGAGGGTGCGCTCCATATAAGGCGTCTGAATGCCAGATATGACTGTCATGGCAAAGGGATAGGCAAGGCCCTGGTTTTAAAGTCAGTGGAAAGGACCATTGAACTTAATTGGCCACGACTTGACATATATACCTGGTCAGCCAATACAAAGGCCATACCACTTTATAAAAAGTGCGGGTATTTCTTTGAAAACAGGGAGGATAAGGTTCATCTCATGAACTTCATTCCAACGGTAATGCATACAGAGGCCGTGGAAGATTACTTTAAGGATGCACACTGGTACAATGACATGAAAAGAATCATTGACATGGAACCTGATGGAAGGATGGAAAATGGTTTTGAGTTTTACGAATACCTCTGGGAAAAAAATAATAAAAATCTAAGGATGGAATTTGAAAGATGGGGCAGGGGGTTAAGACTTATCGAAACCGACGACTATAAGATTTCCCTGTATTCAGATTCGCATAGTGTCATCTTTGGAAGGAGTTATAGAGCATTCTTTGAAATTGTCAATAAGACAGGAAGAACATTAAATGTTGAAATAAAAGGTAGGGATGATAAAGAGGTTAAGTTTTTACTGGATAAAAATGTTCAGGTAGCTGACAAAACTATAATTCAGGGGGGATTTTATCTGTCAGAAATTCAGGAGGAATATGGGGATTATAAGACCCATCCTGCAGTGGTGGCAGATGTTGCTGTCAATGGTAGGAAGGCTTTATTTAAGCTTGGAATAGTTCCTAAATTCCCTGGAAAAATAAATTTTCTATGCATGGACAGGGAAAGATACAGCGGGGAAACTTTTAATATGGATATTAATGTTGAAAGCTACCTTGATGAACAGGGAATCTTTGAATTCACCCTTCCAGAGTCCAATGACGTTGAGTTTTCCGCCAGAGAGTTTAAAATACGCATAGACAAGACTCAGAAGATTATAATACCTGTACAGTGCAGGCTGAAAAATCCATGTATTTATGAGGCAGGGCTTCAGGTTAATGTAAAATTAAGTTCAGGGGAAAGTGTACAGTTTAAAAATAATGTAGCAGTGGTTTTCATGGGACGTAACCATGGCTTTGGAGGAGAAGTTGACGGTAAATATGTAATTGTCAATGGAATATATAAGCTGACTCTAGATAAAAACTATAACCGGGTAGAAACATTTGTAGGTGAAGAAAAAAAGAATACCTTTATAGATTACCCAAAGCTGGGCCTGCCATTTTCACAGGAATTCAGCAACATGGTAATAAAAAATGTAAAATGGTATTTTGAAGATGAAAAAATGGTTTTAAGTGGTAAATATATTTCCAATGATTATAAGGGTTTGGCAGTTAGGACCATATTTAAAATATGCAGTAACGGCATATTTGAACATTCTTATGAAATCACCAATACATCAGTGGAGGAAACTCCTAAGGACATCTACCTCGACCAAAATTTTCACTACAGGATAGAAGGAGCATTAATTCCCTATAATAATAGTATACTTCATGCCACTGAAAGCCGTATGGAATATCCAGGATACTACGACAGTGAAAAAATTGATGGAAACTGGATATTCTCAAGTAAGGAGGAAAGCATAGTATGGCCAAAGAATTTAAAGGCTGACTTTGATGGCTGGTATATGCATATCCAGCATAACTTGGGAAGGCTTAAGGGTGGAGAAAAAAGGGTTACAGATCCTGTTTATATGGCCTTTTCGACCTTTAAAAACTGGCATGAGGTAAGAAGATTTGCCCTTAAGTCCAATGAGGTCAGAGATATTCCATTGGCTGAAGATTTTCAGGTTGACATAAGTAACAATTCTCTATTTGTTAGGGAGAACTTTGATATAAATATTACTGAAAACAGGAATATCTCATACACCGGGGAAATAACTGTAACATCCAAGAACAACTTCTTTGATAATGTTCATATAAACATTGGTGAAGGGACAAATAAAATTAATATCCAGGGGAAGGCAGAAAGTGGCTTTGAATATGATTTGATCAATGTAAACTGCAACTTTAGTGATATCAGCTATGAGAGGAAAATACCTGTATTTTATATTAAAAATGTAGAGTGTAAGTCCCAGATTACTGAAGAAAAAGGTATAAAAGTTTATTCTATGAGCAATGGAGTAATGAACATTAAAGCATGCCCTAAATTTACAATGGGATTATTCTCCCTTGAATATATGGGTAGGCAGTGGCTTGACAGTTCCTTCCCTGAGGCAGGTCCAAAGAGCTGGTATAACCCATGGTTTGGAGGAATTGAAAACATCCCCAAAGATATGCTTGAAAATGCCAGATCCCTTGCAAAGGAAACCACTGAAGCTTCGCTCGTGGAAAGAACTGATATCCTTGGAAACACATGGATGGGTATAAAAACCACCATGACCATGGCATGCAGTAATGATTATAATGGACTTGAGATAAACCAGTACTTTTTAATGCTACCGGGAGTCCCTGTTTTATTAAATGCCGTTGAATTGGTTAATAATATGGACAGGTATATGGTGGACGAGGGCTTCATGAACTCTGCCTTTTTAAAACTTGGTGATGACATTAAAAAAAGCTGGGTCAGTGTTAAAAATCATGGAAACACCATTGATAAGTACAAAGCAGGCCTAAGGGATTACGAGATATATCCTTATTCATCACCACTTTATGGCTGTGATGACCTTCAGTACAAGATCCAGGTAAACATGGACTTTGATAAGTATACCCAGCAGGAATATATAAATACCAAGGACATCTCTTGCCTGAATTTAACTAAGGTAACCATGGCACCGGGAGAAAGAAAGGCTCTGCCTTATGTATTTTATATTTTTACAAAGGAACATATATCAGACAACCTTCTTAAAAACTTGCATAACGTAAAGTTTTAAGATCTTGCTGTAACAATATAAAAAACAGTATAATAATCATAGATATTAGTGCTGTTTTTTATATTTCTTTAATATTATTAATAAAGTTTTTATAGGAGGATATTATGATGATAACAAGAGAGGAAGCGTTGGAACTACTTACCGAATACAATAAAGAAGGATTTCATATTCAGCATGCATTAACAGTAGAAGGTGTTATGAATTACTTTGCAAATAAACTTGGATATGAAGATGAAGCAGAGTTTTGGTCTAGAGTTGGATTGCTTCATGATTTAGATTTTGAAATGTATCCAGAACAACATTGTAGCAAAACACAAGAAATAATGAGACAACGTGGTCTTGATGAAAGATTAATAAGAGCAGTAGCTAGCCATGGATATGGACTTTGTGTAGAAGAACAACCGAAACCAGAACATGAGATGGAAAAAGTATTATTTGCGGTAGATGAACTTACTGGATTAATTGGTGCAGCTGCAAGAATGCGTCCATCTAAGAGTGTTATGGATATGGAACTTTCAAGTCTTAAGAAAAAGTTCAAAGACAAGAAATTCGCTGCTGGATGTTCAAGGGATGTAATCAGACAAGGAGCAGAAATCCTTGGCTGGGAATTAGAGAAATTATTTGAAGAAACAATTCTAGCTATGCGTTCTTGTGAGGATTTCATTAATAGGGAAATGGGGTTATATAACAATTAGTAGATTATATTGGATAATTTTTATACTTATGTAACCATATGGGTAAGTCAATTTGACAAGTAAAAGTAAAAATGATATTATTATATTGTCAGTGTGTATGAAAACTCAAGACCATCTGAAGGTGGTTTTGAGTTTTTTTATAATAAGGTTTCTTACAAAGCTATGAGTCGTTGGTTTATGCTATAGGTAATGATATTTTAAAAGAAAAAATAGCATGAAAGAAGAATGGCTGAAAGTAAAAATTATTAAAACACTAGTTTGAAATTAGAGAGGAGACGGTGAAAAATGAATATTGAAAATGAGCAAGTTAATCATATTAAATTCGGATCAGGAGTTATAACGGAGGTAGAGGGTGATAAGATATTAGTGCAATTTCAAGATGACCTTGGAGTAAAAGCCTTCGCATATCCAGAAGCATTTAAAATGTTTCTAGAAGCAGCAAATGAGGAAGTTCAGAATAGTATATTAGAAAAATTGCATATAAAGCAAGAGCAGTCAAAGGCTGAACTAGAAGAGAAAAGAAATGAAGAAAAACAGGAAAAAGAAATACTTGAAAAAGCTGCAAAGGAAGAGAAAAAAATATTACTTGCAGAAAAGAGAGCAGCAGCAAAACTTGCAAAAGCAAAAGATGCAAAATAATCAGTAGTTTTTGATAATATAGAGTCATTGCATAGCCTTATGATTCTAAAGATATAATAAAAACACATTAGCAGAGACATAAGGCTATTTTATTAGCTATATGTCCCATTCTAGTTTTAACATATCTTTAAGTATTTCTACCTTATCAGTTCCAATTTTCTCACATAGTGTTTGCTCTATGGCTGCCTTTTGAGATAAATTTATCTCATAACATTCTTCACCTAAGGGAGTCAACTGCAAACATTTATCCCTATTATTGTTTGTTGAATTGGTAATTTCAATTAAGCCCTTTGCTTCAAGATTTTTTACAAATTTATGAGTTGCCTGTCTAGAGATATCAACATGTTTTGTAACATAAGATAGAGTTGTTTTTTTATTATATATTCTTGCCATGATATACCATTCAGAGTTTGAAATATGTATATCACTATTATCATTCCATGATTTTTCACATATTCTACGAAGTAGAACGTGACGTTCACTTATTAAATCAATTAAATGTAAATTTTGTAATTCAGAATTCAATGGCTTCACTCCAATCAATATCTTTACTAAAATAATATACAAATAATATACATAATTCATTAAGAATTGTCAATTTAATTGACAATTTGTTAAATTTAATGTACAATGAAATTAGTCAACTTAGTTGACAAAGTACAACAAGGGAGAAATTGAAATGTTTAATATTGGAGAATTAATAATTTATTCGGCCCATGGAATTTGCCGTGTAGATGACATATTTGAACAAATAATAGGGGGTAAAAAAAGAAATTACTATAAATTGCACCCAGTGGACGATAGTTCATTAAGTATAAGCGTCCCAGTTGAGAGTGATAAGGTAGCCATGTTACAGCTTGTAAATAAAGAAGAGGCAGAAGAACTCTTAGAATCCTTCAGGGAACCAGGTGTAGAGTGGATAGAAGCTAATACTGAAAGAAATCAAGTATATTCTAAGGTTGTAAAGAATGGAGATCGTAAAGAAATCTCTAAGGTAATAAGTACTTTAATGAGAAAAAAGCTTAAAATTGAAGCAGAAGGAAGGAAATTTCATCAGCAAGATATCAAACTTTTATCTTATGTTCAAAGTATATTGTTTACAGAATTGGCATTCAAATTAAACACAACTTTTGAAGTAATAAATAGAAAAGTTGCTAGATTAATTAATGAAAATGACTACTAAATATGATTATAATAGAAGTGTATGTTAAAGATGGTTGTTTTACTCAGTAGAAGTTAAAAAAGGTGAGACATAATTTAAGCTATAATGGCTTTTGAAAGGGTAGTTGATAAAAATGAATATAAGTAATGATAGAAGTATGGCCATAGAAACAGTTATGAACCATATAGAAAAACAATTTGGAAAAGGTTCCGTAATGAAGCTTGGAGGAACCTCAACAATGGATATAGAAGCTATCCCAACAGGATGTCTTGCTTTAGATATAGCCCTTGGCGTTGGAGGAGTTCCAAAGGGGAGAATAGTGGAGATATATGGACCAGAGTCTTCTGGTAAAACAACAGTAGCACTACATATAGTGGCAGAAGCTCAAAAAAGTGGTGGTGCAGCGGCGTATATTGATGCTGAACATGCTTTGGATCCATCCTATGCAAAAAAACTGGGTGTTAATACTGATGATCTGATTATTTCTCAACCTGATACTGGAGAACAAGGACTAGAAATAGCTGAAGCTCTTGTAAGATCAAATGCTTTAGATGTCCTTGTGGTTGACTCTGTTGCTGCCCTTGTTCCAAGAGCTGAAATAGAAGGTGACATGGGGGATTCTCATATAGGATTGCAGGCAAGGTTAATGTCACAAGCTTTAAGAAAACTAACTGGATCAATTAATAAATCTAAATGTGTTGTTATATTTATAAACCAACTAAGAGAAAAAATAGGTATTATGTTTGGTAATCCTGAAACAACAACAGGTGGAAGAGCGCTGAAGTTTTATTCATCAGTTAGGCTTGATATAAGGAAAATAGATATTATAAAAGTAGGGGAAGATATTCTTGGAAGTAGAACAAGGATAAAAGTAACCAAAAATAAGGTTGCTCCGCCTTTTAAGCTAGCTGAATTCGATATAATGTACAACGAAGGAATTTCAAAGGAAGGTGCACTTATTGATATAGCAGTTAAGGAAGATATAGTTGAAAAAAGTGGATCTTGGTTTTCTTATAAAGAAGCTAGACTTGGTCAAGGAAGAGAAAATTCTAAGTTATATCTAAAAGAAAGTCCTGAAATAGCTCTTGAAATAGAAAATATAATAAGAGAAAAATATAATCTTAAATTAGTAAAACAGACTAAGGAAAATGAATAAATGTTTTAAATATAAAAGAAAGAGAATCATCATATTATGGAGATTCTCTTTCTTTTATTTTCTTTACAATAAGTATATAATGGAATAATAAATAATAATTGGAAAAGCTAAATTTAGATAAACTATGTCTTAAATAATTGGAGGGATAACAATGATTGAGATACCGGAAGCTTTAACACTTGCAGGGCAGATTAACAATACAATTAGGGGAAAGAAGATTGTGAATGTTGTTGCTGCTCATAATCCACATAAGTTTGCGTGGTATCATGGAGATCCACAAAAATACCATGAAATACTTGTAGGAAAGACTATTAATATGGCAACTGCCTACGGAGGTATGGTTGAAATTAGTGCTGATAATACATCAATATTAATTGGTGATGGGGTAGGATTTAGATATCGCCACAGTGGTGAAAAACGTCCGGTCAAACATCAACTTCTGTTAGAGTTTAATGATTCATCTGAAGTTAGTGCATCAGTTCAGATGTATGGAGGAATATGGTGTTTTAATACCAAAGAAGGGTTTCCCAATAATTATTATCAGGTTACAAAGGAAAAACCATCTCCACTTTCTTATGAATTTAATGAAACTTATTTTGATAAACTGATATCCTCACAGGATTTACAGAAGCTAAGTATAAAAGCATTTCTTGCTACAGAGCAGCGAATACCTGGCCTTGGAAATGGAGTGTTGCAAGATATTTTATGGCAGGCTAAAATTCATGCAAAACGAAAAATTAATACATTAAAAGATGAAAATAAGGAAGTTTTATATATTTCCATTAAATCTGTTCTTTCTAAAATGACAGAACTTGGTGGAAGAGATACAGAAAAGGATCTACATGGAAACAATGGTGGATATAAAACTATGATGAGCAAAAATAGTGTAGGCTCTTCTTGTGTTTCTTGTGGTGAAATTATAAAAAAAGAAAATTATTTAGGTGGTAGCATTTATTACTGTGAGAATTGCCAGTTACTTTAACTCAATATGATAAAATTAATAATGTACTTTTATAGTTAGATATAGAAAAAGTATATAAAGGCTAGTATAAAAATTAATTAGGAGTAGAGCTTTTAATTAGATGAGGTTTTACTAAAACATATAAAATGACCTAAAAGAAGCTATAAGAAGAATTATGCTTATGGCTTCTTTTATTAAATTATATTAATAATGGAATTATAATAGTAAATTAGTACTTGTGCAAAATTGTTGACATGGAAACAAAAAGATGATAGTATTGTTTACAAGGAAACAATATGGAGGTGTTTAAAGTAGATAATATCAATATTATTATGAAAAGTTTTAAAGAAATATATGAAAAGGAAGAGATTTTAGGTAAGTTGGCTTTGGGTAGTGAATATGAAAATTATGGGGTTTCAGAAATACACTGTATAGATTTAATAGGGAAAATAGAAAATCCTAATGTTACTAAAATATCCCAAAGTATGAATATGACAAGAGGTGCTATTAGTAAGATAACTAAAAAGCTTCTTAATAGTAATCTTATTGATAAATATAAAAATCCTAATAATGATAAGGAGATATATTTCAAATTAACGGAGTCAGGTGAAGAGTTATATAAATATCATGAAATAAAGCATAAGCAATGGGAAGCAAGAAATAGGATATTTTTTAAAAATGTAGATAAGAAGGAAGAAAAAATTGTAACTAATTTCTTGATTAAATTTAATAGTTATTTAGACGAACTAATAGAAACAGAAGGGGAAATATAATATGAATTTACACTTAACAGATTTTAACATTCCGGTAGAAATATTAAAGTGGGGAGACTCACAGCCGACACACCAAAGGCAACATATAGGAACTCATATAGATTGCTACAATCTATCCAATATAGAATTACCATCACAAATAGATGTTAAGGTAATAGATGCTAGGAAAATAGATATTATAGACGTTAACATATTAGAAAACTTATCAATTAAAGCAGGTTCCTTTGTAATATTTAGAACGGGTTACTTAGAAACCTATGGATATGGAAGTGATGAGTATTTTAATTCTAAGCCTAGTCCATATTTAACTAATGAGCTTATAGATAGATTATTAGACTGTAATGTAAAATTAATAGGCATTGATCTAAGTGGAATACAACATGGAAAAGATCACGTAGCAATAGATAAATATGTTGAAAATAAAGGAGCCTATGTTATAGAAAATATATGTAATTTAAATAAGGTTACTACGGAATTCAAGGCAAATTTAAAATGGATTCAACTAGAAGGTGCTACAGCAATAAAAGTTGAGATTGAAACTATATAAATTTATATATTATAAAGTAAAGATTAAAATTCAAAGAAAGATTAAACTTCCTCTGGATTTTATTTTTGATATTTATGGAAATAGGTATTGACAGAAGCAATTGTAGGTTGTATTATTGTATTAAGAGGTTAGTACAATAACACAATAATACAAGAGAGGTGATTAGATGGCATGGGAATTTAAGGACCAAAGGCCTATATATATTCAATTAATTGAGCAGATTAAACTAAAGATAATTTCGGGAGAATACAAGCCAGGACAAAAGTTTCCAACGGTAAGAGAGCTTGCTGAAGAGGCATCAGTTAATCCTAATACTATACAAAAGGCTTTAGCAGAGTTAGAACGGTCAGGGTTTGTTTATAGTCAAAGGACTAGTGGAAGATTTATCACGGAGGATATAGATATGATAAAAGAGATTAAACTGGATATAGCTAAAGACCAAGCAGTAAATTTTCTTAAGAGTATGAAAAGTTTAGGACTTAGTAATGAGGATATCATGGAATTTCTAGGGAAAATGGCAAAGGAGATGAAGTAATGGGTGAACCAATTTTTCAGTGTAAGGAATTAGTTAAAAAATATGACAATAAGGAAGCACTTAAAGGTATTAATTTAACTTTAGAAAAAGGTAAAATAGTTGGACTTTTAGGTCCTAATGGTAGTGGTAAAACAACTTTAATAAAACTAGCTAATGGTTTGTTAAAGCCAACGTCGGGAGAAGTAAAGATAGCGGGACTTCCTCAGGGCATAGAAACTCAAAAAATAGTTTCTTACCTTCCTGAAAGAACCTATCTTAATGATTGGATGAAGGTATCTGATATTATAAATTTTTTCAAAGATTTCTATGAGGATTTTGATGAAAAGAGAGCCTATGATATGCTAAGTAAGTTAAATATTGAATCAAATGTCAAGCTTAAGACCTTATCAAAAGGAACAAAAGAAAAGGTTCAACTTATTTTAGTTATGAGTAGGCAAGCAGAGTTATACTTTTTAGATGAGCCTATTGCAGGGGTAGACCCAGCAGCTAGGGACTATATTTTAAACACTATAATAAGCAATTATAACGAGAATGCAACTGTAGTAATTTCAACTCATCTAATAGCAGATATAGAGAAAGTTCTCGATGATGTTGTTTTTATATCAAATGGAGAAATAATGCTACAAAAAAGTGTAGATGAAATAAGAGAAAGTAGCGGAAAGACAGTAGATGAACTATTTAGGGAGGTATTTAGATGCTAAGAAAATTAATGAAATATGAATTTAAGGCTACAGGCAGAATAATGCTTCCTCTTTATGGAGCATTGCTAGGATTTTCAATTATTAATAAGATATTTATTGGAACTAATATGGCTGAGGTAAATATGGATTTCTTAGGTGGAATTCCTGCTATTATAACAATGATAGGATATTTCGTAACTATGGTGGCAGTTTTTGTGGGAACACTTTTTATAACTGTACAAAGATTTTATAAAAACCTATTTGGTGATGAAGGATATTTAATGAATACTATCCCGGTAAAAAGTTATCAAAATATAGTTAATAAATTAGTAGTATCTATGGTATGGACTATAATAAGTGGTTTCATAGCTGCAACATCTATATTTGTAATGGCCTATGAGCCAGGGGTATTAAAAGAAATAATTAGAGGATTTAAAAATATTTACTCTGAAATTGGATTAAATGTTTTCGGTATAATAGAATTTATAATATTGGGAATTGTATCTTTAGCTCATCAAATTATGATGCTTTATGCATCACTTTCTATAGGCCAGTTGTTTAAATCAAAAAAATTATTAGGAGGATTTGCTGGATTTATGATATTAAGCATTGCTCAACAATCAATAATAGGAATAGGTATGACTATATTAGTTGCAAGTGATAGTTTTATTTATCTATCTTCACACTATGCAATACTTTGTGGAATTATAGTTTGTTTAATTTTCTTCACAATTTTATTCTGTATAACTAACTACATCATGAAGAATAAGCTTAATCTAGAATAGTAAAAAATTTAAAGCTCCAGTTTTAGTAATAAACTTAAACTGGAGCTTGTTTTTATGTATATATAAATAATTCATTTACAGCCTCTATGCGTTCTTTTAGTATGGTTTCCTAATTATGGTCATTGGGTAGTTTATTATAATGGAAAATTTTACGATCCAGAATTCGGCCTTATGGATGAATGTGCTCCAAATGGAAGAATAGGAGCATATCTTTCAGTTTATTTAGATGAAAGGAATGAAAATGAATAAATTCTTAAAACTGATTAACTATGATATAGAACTATAATCTAATGAACGATAGTAGGAGTATGCGAAGTATCTAATAAATTATAACAATCAGTATTGACTCTAACCAAAGGTTAGGATTTAAAATAATATTGAAAGGGGGGGGATCTTGAAGATTGGTGAGTTTGCTAAAAGATCAGGGGTAACTGTAAAAACATTGCTTCATTATGATAAGATTGGGCTGTTACAGCCATCTTTAAAAACCCAAGCTGGTTATAGAATTTATTGTGATGAAGATTTTATCAAGCTACAACAGATTATCACTCTTAAGTTTATTGGGTTGTCACTTGATGAAATAAAACAACTTATAAATGAAAAAAACCAAAATATAGAGAATATAATAAGGGTTCAAACAAGAGCATTAGAGGAAAAGAAGAAACATATTGAGACAGTTATTACTGCTCTAAATAAAGCCGAAAAGCAAATACAAAATAATAGTTTTTTGGAAGTTCAACAACTTATTGATATTATCAAGATAACGAATATGGAAACAAGAGCAAAACAGAGATTCAATGACGCAAGTAAACAATATGTTACGGACAGCTATCACTGGAGGTCTAAAACAGCAGAACTAATAAATGAATTGATTAAACCTAACATAAATGATATTATACTTGATTTAGGGTGTGGAACTGGAAAGCAAATTATTGAGCTATCACGAAAAATAAAATTAGCAATTGGTGTAGACATTAGTGATGGAATGCTTAAACAAGCTAAAGAAAATATAGAAAATGAAAGAGCACATAATATTGAACTATATATAGGAACATTTGAAGAGCCTGAATTGAGTGTAGATTTACGAAAAAAATGTATTACAAAAATTATTTCTAATTATGCATTACATCATCTAACTACAATATATAAGCAAAATGCAATAGAAAAAATGATTAATATAGGTGGAGAAAATTTGCAAAGTATTATTATTGGTGATTTAATGTTTTTTGAAAATCCTAATGATTATAAGGAGGAATTTTCCTTAGTAGGATATGGACCAGAAGTAGATTTTCCATCCAGCGTGGAAGAGTTAAAAAATTGCTTTTTAAATTTTGATTTTACTGTTGAAGTACACAGATTGCATCCACTTGTAGGAGTTGTGGTTGCTAATAGAAATAAAGTGGATAATCTGTAATAATAAATAAGTTCTTATAATACGCAACAGCTATAAATCAAATAATTTCTTTAACTACTGTACATGCAGAAATAAATATTCAGTATTCTTATTAGAAGTAGTTTAAGACTATATTTAAAATCTAAATTTTAAGCAAATTAATAAAAATCCAACGGCTTAGCCGGTGGATTTTTTACGCTATTCAATATTATTTTAAAATATTTCGTTAAAATTCTAATGAAGACATCTATTTTTAAAATTAATTTTACATCTAAAAAAATTATACTTTTATCTAGTTCAAATATATGCATAGGTATATATTAAACTATTTATATAGGGAGCTATTTAACTATAGAAATATTAAACTATTTAACTATTTGTTGTAGCCATGCGGGTTTCAGGGGTTTTCCTATTTTGAAAGTTAGATTAAGTATACCTAAATAAAAAGATGTGACAATGGAATAAAAATGTGATTCAATATAGGAATCATATTTTAAAATATAATTGTTTAAGCATTAGATTTTATGTTAAAGTCTTAGTAACATGATTAATTTAGAAATTATTTACTAAGGGGACATAAATAAAGAGGTGAGCGTGATATTATGAAAAGTCAATGGGAAGAAAAATGGGTAGAAGATATTGAGTTTTTGAGGGAAAATCTCATAGAAAAGCATAAAAATTTATTTTTTAATATAAGTAGGGAAGAGTTTGATAGTAGGATAGATAAATTAAAGTCAATGATAGGTGACTTTGATTATGAAGAGATGAAGGTAGAAATTTCAAGGGTGGTTGCCTCGATTGGAGATGCCCATACATCAGTTGCATTTCCTGCTAATAAGTATTTGCCTATTAAGTTTTATTGGTTTGAGGATGGGATTTATATTATAAGAACTAGTGAGGCTTATAAGAACTTATTATTTAAGAAAGTTATAGCAATTGAGGATGTTAGCATGGATAAAATTCTTCAGGAACTTTCAGAAATCATATCTTTTGAAAATGAATATTTTTTTAAGGCTCAGAGTATGAAGTATATGCAGGTTGCAGAAGTTTTATATGGATTATTGATATCAGATTCTGTGGATAATATAAAAATAACAACAGAACACAATACAGTTAAAGTTAAAACAGTTAATATTAGTGAACTGAGATATTCAGACAATCAATTGCCTCTATATGCAAGAAGATCTAATGAGAATTTGTGGTATGAATATTTAGAAGATAAAGAGGAACTTTACATAAAGTATAATTATTGTAGGGAAGAGGGATATAAAACAATTAGTACAAAAATAGCAGAGATTATAAACTTTATAGAGAAAAATTCTATTTGTAGAATCACTATAGATTTAAGAAATAATATTGGTGGTGATTCCAGATTATTAGAACCTTTATTATATTATATAAAGAATAATCTTAGAATTAATAATAAGGAAAATCTGAAAGTAATAATAGGAAGAGAGACTTTTTCCTCAGGATTACTTAATGCTTATGAATTGAAATTTGAGACAAACTGTGTTATTTGGGGTGAACCTTCAGGAGGAAAACCTAATTGTTATGGGGAGATATTAAGATTTGTTTTACCAAATAGTAAATTTAGTGTTAGCTACTCAACTCGATATTATAAATTGATAGATGATGATAGTACCATGTCTCTGTATCCAGATAAGACTCTACATGAAAAAATTGAGGATTATATAAATTTGGGAGAGATATAAATGAATAAAAAAGATATACTATTTAAAAAATGAAGAGGGCGTGTTTAGTTATCGTAGTGAAGTGATGTTAATGAAAAAAAAGCCTTAACCATTGAAATTGATCAGGGGTGTTTCGTTATAAAGAGTTTGATGAAAAAATAAGAGGTTCGAAAGTATGAAAAGAAAAAAGTTATTAGAGAATATTAATATACAAATAAAGAATGGAAATCATATTATTGGTGTAGCAACAGGTACAGGAATGACGGCAAAATATGCTGAAAAGGGTGGAGCTGATTTTATTTTAGTGTTAAATTCAGGTAGATTTCGGCAAATGGGGAGAAGTTCATTGGCAGGTTATTTACCATTTTGCAATAGCAATGATATGGTAATGGACTTTGCTTCAAAAGAGATAATACCATTGGTAAAAGATATGCCTATTATATTTGGACTCAATGCAACGGACCCTCTAAAGAATATGGAAAGTTACATAGATAAAATAAAGGATATGGGATTTTCAGGTATTAATAACTATCCTACAGTTGGACTTATAGACAGTCAGTTCGGTGAAGCTCTTGAAGAAGAAGGATGTAATTATTTAATTGAAGTAGAAGCAATAAGAATAGCCCATGAAAAAGACATGTTTACAGTTGCCTTTGTATTTAATGAAATACAAGCAGAGCAGATGATTATTGCAGGAGCTGATGTCATTTGTGTACATTTAGGTTTAACAGGAGGAGGATTGTTAGGAGCAAAAAAAGTATTCTCACTGGAAGCTGCAAAGGTTAAAGCGGAGAAGATATTTAATAGATGTAATGAGTTAAAACCAGAGGTAATTAAATTAATATATGGTGGACCTGTAAAAACACCAATCGATATTCAGTACATGTATAGTAATATTGAAGATTTAATGGGATATATAGGTGGATCAACATTTGAAAGAATTCCATCGGAAAAGTCTATTACAAACATAACAAAAGCTTTTAAAGTTTCAACTCAGTTAGATGAAGATGATTTAATAATTAAAATGTTAGATGGAGTTAAAAATCACTATAATTATGTTGAATTTGTAAAGGAGTACGTTGCCAAAAATTATATGAATGATGTTTCATTTCTAGACTTAGCCAAAGTAGCTCATGTATCAAGGGGTTACTTAAGCAGTTTATTTAAAAAAGAAGTTGGTTGTAGTTTTCCAGAGTATCTAGTTAAATTTCGTGTAAATAAAGCATCAGAAATTATAAATAAAGAGAATATCCAATTGTCAGACTTAGCACCATTAGTTGGTTATAAAGATTATGTGCAGTTTAGCAAAATGTTTAAAAAGTATAAGGGTTGTTCGCCAAAACAATATAAGTTTAGAAATATGACATAAACACAAAAATATAGTACATAGCAACGTTTACATAAAGAGACGAAAAACGTATGATTAACTTATAAATATCATACGTTTTATAAGACGATTATCTTAGTCATTTATCTAATATTGTACAGACTAGATAAAAGAAAATTTATGTAGGGAGATTAAAGAAATGAAGACAATCGCTATTGCAGGAACATTTGACACTAAAGGCACTGAATATTTATACGTAAAAGAACTAATTGAAGGTTTGGGTTTATGTACTTTTACCATTCATACCGGTGTATTTGAGCCAGCTTTTGAACCAGATGTATCAAACAATGAAGTTGCAAAGGCAGCAGGCTCAGACATAGAAACTCTAGTTTCCAAAAAAGATAGGGCATTAGCAACAGAAATATTATCAAAAGGCATGGAGAAGTTATTACCTGAATTATATAAACAGGGTAAGTTTGATGGTATTATATCCTTTGGTGGAACTGGAGGAACTTCATTGGTAACTCCAGCTATGAGGGCACTACCTATAGGTGTTCCAAAGGTAATGGTTTCAACGGTTGCTTCAGGCAATACTGAACCTTATGTAGGTACCAGCGATATTATTATGATGCCTTCTGTGGTGGATGTTGCAGGTCTTAACTCGATTTCAACAAAGATCTTTACAAATGCAGTATTTGCAATTGCAGGTATGCTTAAGTTTGAAAATACAAAAGTCGTAGAGAAAAAGCCATTAGTTGCTGCAACTATGTTCGGCGTAACAACTCCATGTATAACAGCTGCAAGGGAATACCTTGAAAAGAGAGGTTATGAAGTTCTTGTATTTCATGCAACAGGTGTAGGTGGACGTTCAATGGAAGCACTTATCCATGGAGGCTTTATTGAAGGCGTATTAGACCTTACTACCACAGAATGGGCAGATGAAGTTATCGGTGGTGTTTTAAATGCAGGACCTCATCGTTTAGAGGCAGCAGGCAAAAATCAAATACCACAGGTTGTATCAGTAGGTGCCATTGATATGTGTAATTTTGGACCATATGAAACAGTTCCGGAGAAGTTTATAACACGTAACTTATATAAACATAATCCTTCAGTAACGCTTATGAGAACAAATAAAGAGGAAAATGAAGCGATTGGTATGAGACTGGTTGAAAAATTAAATCTAGCTAAAGGAAAAACAGCTTTATTCATACCTCTAAAAGGAGTATCTGCTATTGATGTAGAAGGTCAGCCTTTTTACGGTCCAGAAGAGGATGAAGTATTATTTAATATATTAAATAATGGTGTAAACAGAAATGTTGTAGAAGTAGTAGAAATGAATTGCGCTATTAACGAAATAGAGTTTGCAGAAGCAGCAGCACAAAAATTAATAGATATGATGAAAAAATAGTGAATAATAAATTTAAATAATAGAAGGAGGCTTTATTGATGAATACAATGACAAGAAACGAAATTATGACAAAGTTCAAAGAACAGGTTAAAAATGGGCAAACATTATTAGGTGTAGGAGCTGGTACAGGTATTACGGCTAAATTCAGTGAAGCTGGTGGAGCAGATATGCTTATAGTTTACAATTCAGGCAGATACAGAATGGCAGGAAGAGGTTCTCTTGCAGGATTACTATCCTATGGAGATGCTAATCAGATTGTAGTTGAAATGGGAGCAGAAGTACTTCCGGTTGTAAAAAATACTCCAGTTCTTGCTGGTGTTTGTGGAACTGACCCATTCAGAGTAATGGAGATTTTTCTTAAGCAATTAAAAGCACAAGGCTTTGCAGGGGTTCAAAACTTCCCTACAGTAGGATTAATTGATGGTGTATTTAGACAGAACCTAGAAGAGACTGGAATGGGTTATGATTTAGAAGTTGAAATGATAAGAAAAGCACATGAACTGGATATGCTTACAACTCCTTATGTATTTGACCCTGACCAAGCAAGAGCAATGGCAGAAGCTGGTGCTGATATATTAGTTGCACACATGGGATTAACTACAAAAGGTACAATAGGAGCACAAACAGCACTTACACTTGATGACTGTGTAGAGAGAATTGAAGCTATTATTAAAGCGGGAAGAGAAGTTAACCCTGACATTATGGTAATTTGTCATGGCGGACCTATTGCGGAGCCAGAAGATGCTGCATATGTAATAGAAAAAACAGAAGGAATTGACGGTTTCTTTGGTGCTTCAAGCATTGAAAGGTTTGCAGCGGAAAAAGGAATAAAATCACAAACAGAAGCGTTTAAAGCAATAAGGAAATAATAAATATAACATCACATCCACCACCTGTAATGGCTTAAATAGTTATTTATAGGTGGTGGTACTTTTTGCTGAGAGATGTTAACTTCTATTTATATTAGTAAAATTATTTTAAAGTAAGTGTATAGTAAATTTGATCTACAAAATGTATTGTTTACCTCAAATAAGTATGCTAAAATGTCATATATTGGTAAAGATTAAAAATGTGGAGGTGTAGAGATGATGTATAAAATTTATAAAATTGACTCCAATAATTTGACAGCAGATGAAGTTGAAAACCTATATTTAATCAATAAGAATATAACAAAAAAATATAATTTTTTAGACCCCTATAAAAGTAATGATGACTATAAAGCTCTATATTTATCGTCTTTTAATGGAAGTGATAATGAGCTATTTGTACTTGAAAAGAATTCTTTAATTTGTGGAATGATTAATTGTGGTAAGGCTGCTGACTGTAATTGAAATGAACAATATAAATTAAACATCACTTTATGCGATTTATCAATTGATGAACTTATGATTAAGGCTATAAATCAATTGGTTCAAGAGAAACTAGCTCAACATGGTGAAATTGTAATGGTTACATATAATTATGAATTAAATGAATTAATGAATCAATACAATAATAAAGTAAGCTTAAGGGCTAATTATTACACTTTAAAAAGAGAAGACATTGATATAGACATGCTTAATAAATCCATGAAAGAATTGGAAGCAAAAAATTCAGATCTTTCTATTAAATATACTGATATCATCTCAGAGAGCTATATCAAACAATATTGTGATTTGTTTACAGAAACTATGAAAGATATGCCGGATGTTATGGAAGAGGGGTATGTACAGTTTATTATAAATCCTGAAAAACAAAGGCAAATTAATAAGTCTAATAAGAAAAGAAATATAACTCATAATTGTTATATGATTTTTAACTCAAATAATGAAATGATTGCTAAATCAAATGTATCTGTCAATAATAACGACCCTGGTTTTCCTTACCAATTTATGATTGGAGTTAAAAGATCCTATAGGGGAAGGAATTTAGGAAAATGGCTTTATGCATCTATGTATAAGAGATTATTCGAGACTGTTAATTTTGACAGGGTGATTGTATGTCATCATCCTGCAAACAAACATGCAATTAATGTTAGTGAATGGGTTGGATATAAATTCAACTATTTAATGACAGCTCATATTTTATATAAATATCAAATATTTCACTATTATGATAGCCATCAGTTTACTAAACTGATGGCTATTATTCTTAAACCTATTGCCACAATCTTAAAGTACCTAGATTATTCATCCCAGAAATCTTTTTCACGTGCATTTGTAACTTTTTATGGTATTTCACCCTATGAATATAGAAAAAAATAGTTGCCAATTTCAAAATAATAGTTGATAAAATACATTAATAAAATCCTCGGAAGTAATGCCAAGAGTTTTTGTTTTTTGCTCAAATAGTTGATAGAGTCATCAAAAGTTAAAAATTTTATAAGTAAATAGGTATTTTACAATATGTAAATAAAATAAAAAGCTGAATAAATAGAAACAAAACACAATAAAGTTAAATAAAATACAACAAAATACTTTACAAGTGTAAAGAGAACTATTATAATTTAATCATAAACTAATTTTGAAAGGGTAGATTTTTATGGAAAATCAATTTTATACAATAGATAAAATCGCAGAAATATTAGGTATGCATCACAAAACTATAAGAAAATTTATAACAGAAGGTAAGCTTGGAGCAAATAAAGTTGGAAAGCAATGGAGAATTTCAGGTCATGATTTAAGTGTTTTTATGGAAAAAAATAATGTTAGTATTAATAATAAAAAGATTAGTGAAGAGTCAAATATTGATTTTGTTACTAATGGAGAAGTGAAAGATACTATAAAGCAAAAGGTAAATGTATCTACTGTTGTGGATATTAATGATGTAGATAAAGAAGAATATTTTAGAATATCAAATACTCTTATAGCACTAATGAATTGTAAAGATTCCGGAATGGAAAAATCAACAGTTAATATGAAATATGATGAAAAAGTAAACAGACTAAGGGTTTTGTTATGGGGAAATGTAAGCTTTATTGAAGGTATGCTAAGTTCAATTTCTATGCTTGTGGAACAAACCAATTTATAAGGAGAGTGAATACTTTGAATTACAGAGTAGTAAACAAAAATAACAATAAATATATTGAATTTGTTTCTGATTTGAGGAAACTTTCTTCAGAGCAAGATGTGCTGGATTACATATCTAAATGTATGGAAAATGACATTTATACAATAATACTGCATTCTAATGTATTATCTGAAGACTTCTTTAATCTTAAAACTGGACTCGCAGGCATGGCATTGCAAAAATTTATAAACTACAATGTAAAAGTCGCTGTTATTATTGAAGATGAAGAAAAGCTTAATGAGCGATTTAAAGAAATGATTATGGAAGCTAACAAAGGAAATCATTTCAGAACATTTAAGAATATTGCAGATGCTGAAATTTGGATTTCGAAATTATAATATAACAATGGCATGTATGTAAGTTATAACTCATATGGTTGTCATTACAAAGAGGTCTATTATGGAGAAATATTTTTCAATAGGAGAGATATCTAAACTATCTATTATGAAAATACACATTATTTTCAGACTGTAATAAGATGTAATCTTATTACAGTTTTTTGCTTTAAAAAATTATGGTAGTCTTTTCTCTAACTATTTAATGTGCGAGAATCAATGCTCTACCACACTTTTTTCAAAAGTTTGTTGCGGTGGAAGAATTATTTGATATAATAAGTAGAATAATAGATTAGGAGTGGTTTTATGCAAGTGTATTTTGATAACAGTGCCACCACTGAACCTTATGATGAGGTAATAGATGCTGTGGTACATACAATGAAAAATAATTTTGGAAATCCTTCATCCGCTCATGGTTTAGGCCTTAAGGCAGAAATAGCTCTTAATGAATCAAGAGACAAACTAGCTAAGACTATTAATTGTACCAAGGATGAAATAATATTTACTTCTGGTGGAAGTGAAAGCAATAATTTTTTAGTAAAAGGTTTTACTGGGGTAGGTGCGCACATAATAACTAGTGAAATTGAACATCCTAGCGTACTTAATACCTTCAGGGAATTGGAGGCAGCAGGGACTAAGGTTACTTATTTAAAGGTTGATAATAAGGGTCGTATATCTCTAGAAGAACTAAAAAACAGCATAAATAGTGACACTAGATTAGTGAGCATAATCCATGTTAATAATGAGCTGGGAGTTGTACAGGATATAGAAGCAATAGGAACTTTAATAAAGGAAAAAAGTCCTAGAGTTAAGTTCCATGTAGATGCGGTTCAAAGCTATGGAAAGTTTAAAATTGATGTAAAAAAAGCTCAAATAGATTTGTTATCCGTTAGTGGCCATAAAATTCACGGTCCTAGAGGAGTTGGTTTTTCTTACATAAAAAAAGGATTTAATCCTAAGGCTTTAATAAGCGGTGGTGGACAGGAGAGAAACTTTAGATCAGGTACAGAAAATTTACCGGGTATTATAGGCTTTGTAAAGGCTTCAGATATTATATATAATAATGTTCAACTTAATTATTCAAAGGTAAGTGAGCTTAAAGAATATTTTATAGAAAGACTTAGAGATATAAAAGATATAGTGATAAACAGTCCTTGTGAGGAGTGTTTCAGTCCTTATATTTTAAGTGTTTCCTTTATAGGTGTAAGAGGCGAAGTGCTACTACATCTCTTAGAGGAAAAGGGAATATATGTATCTACCGGTTCTGCCTGTTCCGCAAAGAAACAAGGAGATAGCAATGTGCTTAAAGCTATAGGCCTTAATACCCAAGAAACAAAGGGAACCATAAGGTTTAGCTTTAATGAGTTTAATACAAAAGAAGAAGTAGATTACACTATAGAAGTACTAGAAAAAAGTTTGAAATTTTTAAGGAGAAAATAATATGAGAAAACTATTACTTATTAAATATGCATCGGAAATTTTTTTAAAGGGATTAAATAGAAGAACCTTTGAAAAAAAACTCATGAAAAATATAGCTTCGGTACTTAAGGATTGCAGATATGAATTTATAAGCGATCAAGGAAGATGGTTCCTCTATAGTGAAGATTTGGAGGAAGTAATGTCAAAAGTAAAAAGAGTTTTTGGCATTTCTGAAGTTTGTTTAGTTACAGAAGTAGAACCTACCATGGAAGCTATCAGTGCTCAAGCGGTTGTGGAAGCTGAGGATTTTGGAGAAACTACCTTCAAGGTTGAAAGTAATCGAGCAAATAAAGCCTTCCCTTTAAATTCTATGGAGATGAGTCGTGAAATTGGTGCTGTAGTATTAAACGCAGTAGAAGGATTAAGGGTAGATGTTCATAAACCACAAAGAATAATAAATGTGGAAGTAAGAAAAAGGGCATATGTATATTCTAAAAGGGTAAAAGCTGTTGGAGGAATGCCTTATGGCACCAATGGTAGTACTATGCTTATGCTTTCTGGTGGTATAGATTCTCCTGTTGCTGGATATTTGATGGCAAGGCGTGGGGTAGAATTAAACGCTATTTATTTCCACAGCCATCCTTACACTAGTGAAAGAGCTAAAGAAAAGGTAAAGGACTTGGCAAGATTACTAAAGGGTTACACTGGGAAAATCAATCTTTACGTGGCACCTTTCACTGATATTCAAATGGATATAATAGAAAAATGCCCTGAGAATGAGCTTACTATAATAATGAGAAAATTTATGATGAGAGTTGCCTGTGCTGTAGCGGAAAAATATAATATAAACTCTGTAACCACCGGGGAAAGCATAGGCCAGGTAGCAAGTCAAACTATGGAGGGGCTAATGGTCAGCAATGACGTGGCAGATAGACCAGTGTTTAGACCTCTTATCGCTATGGATAAAATAGATATTATGGATATATCTAGAGATATTGGAACCTATGAAACATCTATACTTCCTTATGAAGACTGCTGTACAATATTTGTACCAAAGCATCCCAAAATAAAACCTAGAGTGGACTTAATAAGAAATTCTGAAAGTATACTGGATATTGATAGACTTGTTCAAGAATGTATAGATAATATGGAGATATACAACGATCTTTAATAATTGATGTTAAGGCATCTTCAAAAAATAAATAAGCAAAAGGATGCAGTAATTCTAAACTGCATCCTTTTTTTAGATGAAAATTTGGATAATCATAGTAAAATGTCATCTCTGGCTTAACAGCATAGTCATTTATTGTGAAACTAAATATGACAGAGTCTTAATAAAAGGTTTTGATTACCTTATAAGTTAAATGTTGTGTAATAGCTGGTGTAAGAATGTTATAATATATTTAGTAAATATTTTTCATGGTGAAGGGCAGGGTGTCTATGGGAAATACTAAGGATTTTGATAAGGTTTATAAATATTATGATAAGTTTATGGCTATTTTTAACTTATATAAGATTAGAGATATAGAAGATGCAGCCAGTATTAATGAGGATGAAGTGGTTGTAGATATAGGGGGAGGCACTGGCTTTTTGGCTAATCATATTTGTAATAGCTGTAACACTGTATATGTCCTTGATGAAAGTGAGAAGATGCTTTCAAGAGTAGAGGAAAGAGGCAATGTTAAAGTTATAAAAGGTAATGCTTTAAGTACGCCATTTCACAGCGGTTCTATAGATACAGTTATAATGAGTGATGTTTTTCATCATATCAAAGAACAAGAGGAGCTCATTGCTGAAATAAGTAGGATACTAAAGGATAGTGGAAAAATAGTTATTATGGATTTCCATAAAAATCATATAAGAACCAGGTTGTTAAGATTATTTGAATTTATTCTCTTTGGAAGATTGTTTTTTAGAACTAAAGATGAAATTAAGGTTTTGCTTGAAGAACATTTTCATATAAGTAAAGTTTATGATAAGGGCTATTATTTTATATTTGTAGGTGAGAAAATATGATAAATAAAATGGTATTTTACTTAAAGGTTGGCTATAAACTCTTTAAAAAAGAAGTTGTAAGCAATGAAGATTATAGAGCAGAGTACGATAAAGTTTCTCATACCTATAATCATTGGCTCAAAGAAATGGGAACACATTCTGATAATATTATTCATTCAAAGTATATAGATCCAAATAAGGAATTGAAAATACTAGATTTTGCTTGTGGAACAGGATATATAACTAAGGGTCTTTTAGATAAATCTGAAAAGTATAAAATCACAGCTGTAGACCAATCAAGTAAAATGCTTGAGAAGTTAAACACTGTTAATAAGGAGAAGGTTACTATTATTAATAGTGATGGTATTGAATTTTTGAAAAAGTCTAATGAAAAATTTGATGTGATATTTTTTGGTTGGGCACTTTCTTATTTCAATCATCATGAATTATTTAAGCTCTTTAATAATGCTTTAAAACCCCAGGGTATATTAGCTATAATTACAAATGTTCATGGAACTTTAGATAAGATAGAGGAAATATTTCTAGAAGTAATGAGAGAGAAGGAAAAGGAAGTAATTAAACCTATGGATATAAGATTAAATTTACCAAAGGGGAAGAAAGGTTTAGTTAAATGGTGCAGGCAGTACGATTTTAAGGTTTTAGAAGCAGATGAAGGTGAAGTGTTTTTTAGATTTAAGGAGCCAGAGGAACTTATGGAGTGGTTAAATATAACTGGTGCATTGGCAGGCACTAAGAAGATATTTAATAATTATAATGAAGTTGAACCTCTTATAGTGGAAAAAATAAAGAAAGAGAAATATAAAAATGAAGCTTATGAAATAAATCATAAATTTGCCTATGGAGTATTTAGAAAGGAATAGAAATGTATGAGCATAAATAATTTAAAAATCATGTCTCAAATGGCTATTGATAAAAATGTTATAAGGAGTATATTTGACATTTATAATATTTTAAGGGAAGATAAACAGTTTAATCTATTAAAATATATAAAAATGATGAAAAGTTTTATAAAGGGTGAAAAGCTAGTGAAGCATGAGGACAAGTATATACTGAGTACATTTTTACCACCCTTTCCATCTAAGTCCTTTGTACAAAATGTACTAGCAGTTCATGAGCCTAAAAACATATTTACAAAGCAAATCTATGCAGAGAGAACTGCACCTATTTCTATGTATTTATGTATAACACATAAATGTCCTAATAATTGTGTTTATTGTAGTGCAAAAAGTAGACAATTAGGAGAAGAGTTAACAAAGGAACAATGGATTAAGGTTATACAGGAGCTTCAAGAAATGTGCACTCCTATTATTGGAATTACAGGAGGAGAGCCCATGGCACGTGAAGATATATTTGATATAGTAAGAAGTATAGATAATAGAAGTACATCTATTCTATTTACCAGTGGTTTTAATCTAAGCTATGAAAAAGCAAAAAAGTTAAAGGATAGTGGTCTATTTGGCATTGGAATAAGTTTAGATTCTTATGAAAAAGATGTACACAATAAAAATAGAAATAATGAAAATGCCTTTGATTATGCTATTGAAGCCCTTAGAAATGCAAATAAAGCAGGGTTATATGTAATGGCACAAACTGTTATAATGAAAGAAAATCTTGATGAGGAAGAGTTATTTAAGTTATTTAAATTTGCTAAGGATAATGGGGCCCATGAAGTTAAGATACTTGAACCTATCCTAAGTGGCAATCTTTTAACAGAAAAACAATTAAGTAATGTAATGTATAGTGAAAGTGATAGAGAAAAGCTTATAAAATTGCAACATAAGGCAAATAAAATAAGTGATTTACCTAAGATAAGTACCTTTGCTTATACAGAAAGTGAATTAAAATTTGGTTGTGGAGCAGGAAATCAACATTCCTATATAAGTGCTTCGGGAGAATTATATCCCTGTGATTTTGTGCCTATGAACTTTGGAAATGTAAAAGAAGAATCTATAAAAAAACTATGGATTGAAATGAAAAATCATATAGGCAAGCCTAAAGTTGGATGCTTTGCTCAAAAAGTAAATAGGGAAGTATTTAAGCAATCAGAAGGGATACTTCCACTTAGTAAGGAAAAGGCAATAAATATCTGTAATAAGAATAAAAGTGATAGATATCCTAAATATTATAGGGATTTGCAGTAAGGAAATTAAAGGGGCTTTTGAAAAGCACCTTTTCTGTATTATTTTAAGATTATAATTGGCTAAAAGACAATTCATAAATAAAAAAGATTCTATATTAAATATAGAATCTTTTTATGGTTGCGGGAGCAGGACTTGAACCTACGACCTTCGGGTTATGAGCCCGACGAGCTGCCAACTGCTCCATCCCGCGATATTAAGTTCTTAAGAGATTTCCTTAAGCTTCTTACTCAGTATAGTATTAATAGTGAGATAAGTCAATGGTATTAGCAAAAGAAATATTATATTTTTACGTGTATAATTTAATGAAGATATTTCATTAAGATTTATACATCTAAATAGACATATTTAAAGGGGAGAAGGGCATGTTAGATTCATTAATAAAATCATTATTTATATTAGTACCATTGATGTTAAGTATGATAGTTTACCATAACTTTGATAAGGAATATGTCATAACTGATAAAATTAGTGCAAAAATAAAAATGGACAAGAAATGGCAACCTTTTTTAGTAGTATGTTCTGCTTTTGTATTGCAGATAATTATTGGAATTATAGGTATATATTTGATAGATATTCCTACTAATGTATTCTACATATTTAGTGGTTTGATAACGGGGATAGCAACTGGGTTTTCAAATAAACTTCAAAATCAAATTAAAGACAAAGAAATATAAAATAATTAAAATTTATATAAGTGTACCATATGAAGTGTTAAGAGATACATTGAGTAACTTCAATGAGCTACTATTAGTATATAGCTTGTTGGAAAAATTAAATTAATATGGATGTTAATAGATATAAGTCAGTTAAAACGTGCTATAATAGGGAGGTTTTTAAATAAAAAGAGGCTTAAACGTATCTATAATATTAATGGATATGCTTAGTCCTCTAGGAATTATTTATATAAAAAAACTTTTAGGTTATCTTTATTGTCTAAGGTGGCAAGTAGAACGTTTTTTATATAAGTCTTTTTTTAATCCTTTATATATAATTTCTCCGTCTTTGATAATTGTGATTGGTTTATGAGAAATAAACTATGATTTAGAATGTAGCGTTCAGATGTTTAATATATAACTAAAAAGGAGATACCATCTTTAAGGGGTATCTCTTTTTATGTTAGATTAGTTATGTTTAACTATAATATGTAATATTATATAAGTATAGGATTATTTATTACAATATTTAAAAGAGGAGATGTATAATATGAATATTCCTGTTTGGGAATATGTACTTTCCATGGGAACTTATTTTATTTTACTTTTATTCATGATTGAATATATGAGGAAACATCACAAATTTGCAGCTATCTTCTGGGTTGCATCTTTATTTACTTTTCCACTTTGGCTTATGGGAGGCATAAATGGTTGGTTTCGTTGGGCAAAAACATTCAGTGCTATATTGCCACTTATAATAGGTGGATTTTTCCGTGTAGCTGATCAAGAAAAATATAAAGGAAAGTTCTGGGACTTTATGAGAAAGGATTGGATTGTTTGGTTCATTTATGCGGTACTATTCTTAAATATTGCCGAAGCTACCATAAAAGATGTTACTTTAAAAAACTATGGCAATGCGCTTTGTGGATTATTATTATGTTTTACTATTCCATTCCCAAATGGACGAAAATTCTTTAAATTAAGTGCTGAAGATAATAGTATGTTTATAGCTTATACAACTATAGCTTGGAATTTATTATATACAACTTGGAATTTATGCTTTGTTTATGGTGAAACTGGTAAATACTTTGCTAGCTCTATATGCATATTATTGGCAGCAGAAATATATCCAATTATTAAAAGAAAACCTGAACTTTATATAGCAGCTCGTATATATACCTTATCTGCTCACGTATTAATTAGAGCTTGTTTACCTAACTTATTCCCAGCTGTAATGGATGCATCATCATGGTTTAATGCAGATATATTATATGGATGGGGAATATTTAACGGTATAATAATAATTCCTTATGCTTTCTGGTATATATGGCAACTACATTCAGGTAAGGCTGAAGTAAGCTTCATTAGAAGTAATACTTCAGCAATGTAGGTAGTAAGTCTATATTTATTTTCAGATACCTTAAATCAAATGATCTAAGCCATTAACTGCAGTTTGTTCATTCTCATTAATAGGAATAACTATGCATTTTTGACCATCAATTATTTGAGATTTTATTTGAGGTATCTTTTCAGGTTTTACTTGAAGTATAACGTCATAGTCAGGAGCATTCTTATTATCTTCTGAATTTATATCCAAATCTTTCTCTAAATTAGTTTCTAAAGTTTCTTCTAAAATTATATTATCTTCACTAACTTCTGTAGATGAGGGAGTTTCACTATCTACAGAAGTTTCTTGTTTAACTTCCTCCAGTTTAGTTTGAAGTATTTCTACTTGTTTTTGAAGGTGTTCTTCCTTCTTTCTTTGGGCATTTACCTTAAGTGCCTTTGGATCAATTAAATTTTCTGCTAAAGGAAGATCATCACCAAAGTTTTCTACATAGGATTCTTCAATCTTAGAAGTCACTTCTTCAGGAACTCCACTGTCTATTAAAAGGGTTTGTATATCCTTCTTTGTTAAGCTTATAGGTTCACAATCTGCATCATCATATATAGCATTGTATTCCTCTACCATAGCACTTAGATTTTCTTGTACTTCCATAAAAATTTTATCAGCCTTCTTTTCTTCAGTACTAAAAGAATCTTTAATAATTGACTCAAAGGTTTCTTTTTGCAAGGTAGCAGTTTGCTTTGAATAACAACCCAAGGCATTTTCCATTAATTCAGGATGGGTATCCTTTGCATTTTTTGTGTAATACATAATAGAGTTAACGTCTGAACTACGCTCGATAAAAGCAGGAAACACAAAGCCATTAGTTGGAGCATCAACTACCCAATCTCTAATACGTGCTTTTATTTTATTTTCTTCTTCAAAGTATCTAAGACCAGGCTCGGAAAGTGAAACAGGACATATTGCACATAACACATATTCATATACTTCTTCAGATTCATCTAACTTTGCATTATCAGTGGTTTTAGTAATAACATCATAAGCATCATGAAAAACAAGTATTATAAAATTACCGGTAAAATCATAATTATCAATAATTAAATTATAAAAATTATCAAGAAGGGCATCATCTTTTAATTGACTTTTTTTAAGTTGCATAAGAGAAATTTGTTTTTCATTCACATAGTCTTCATTAATTGGAAAATTAAGTTCTAAAATATTATTTCCAATGGTTCCAGATAGTACTTTTTTAGCAATTTCTAAGTACTTAAAGTATTCATCCTCATCTAAATTTAGAAAAGATTCTCTAAACTTTAAAATGATATTTTTTTCTCCATTAACATAGCAACCACACAACTTAGTGAAGGTGCAATGATCTTTTTTCAACCGTCTTTTTAACTCAAGTATATCTTTTTTTCTCATATATAAACTCCTTAATCTAGTATTTTTCTATTTGTAGGTATTATTAATCATAGGGAAAGGTATCTCTATATTCATTCCAATAAACAAAGTTCTTAGTATCAATATTTTCTATACTTAGAACTCCTTGTCCCTTAGGATAAATAAGTCCATGTAAGCCAAACCAAAGATTTGGACACTCACTTAAGTATAATATTTTTTTCATCTTAATTAAAGGGTTTATTAGGTAAAGTAAATACAGATGATATGAAAATAATAAGTATACCTATAATGTATATGGTATAATAAGGGTATGTTTCCATATAGAAGGTTAATAGAGAAACATTATTATTTACATTATCAGGAGTTATGGAGGTTAAAAATGGGGTTTAAAGATTTTATGAATAATCAGTGGCCAGATCAATGTATGGGATGTTCCATTGGAAAGAATGATATGGTGCCACCAGGTGGAATAATATATGATACAAAGAACTTTGTTCTTCATCAAGATCCAGATGTTCCACTTAGTGGATTTTTAATTGCGGCATCTAAAAATCACGTAAGATCTATTGCGGAGCTAACCTTAGAGGAGTCTACAGAACTTTTTGAGTTAGTTTACAAAACAAGAGTTGCAATGAAAAATATATGTGATATTAATGAGGTTACTATTATTCAAGAAGAACGATCAGGTCACTTACATTTATGGCTATTGCCAAGGTATCAATGGATGAATGATAAGTTTGGTAATTCTTTAAGTAATATAAGAGAAATAATGAGCTATATTAAAGAAAATCTTAAAACAGAAAATAATTTAGAAGAAGTTCTATTAGTAGCAGAAAAACTAAAACAGGATTTTACTAAATAAGTTATATATAAAGAATAGGATATTTTGAGGTAATATTTTAGTATTGAATAATAAGAATGGAGTGGTTATATGTCTAGAGCAAATGACAGAGATATAGTTAGGGGGCAGTATAATTCAGATAAGAATTTAAAAGTCAGACAAGCTTTACATGATGGTTTTAGTACAAATAAATATGGATGGTTTAATTGGGTATTTGATCAATATAGGTTTAAGCCCAATAATAAAGTTATTGAATTCGGCTGTGGGAATGGAAGCACATGGGCTAATAATAGAAATAGGATACCAAAGGATATCCAGGTGATTCTCACAGATTTGTCTGAAGGTATGTTGAGATCAGCAAAAGATAACCTTTTAGGAATTGATGAAGTATTTGATTATTCTGTTAGTGATATACAAAATATTGAATATGAAGATAGCTCATTTAATTGTGCCATTGCTAATCATATGCTTTACCATGTTCAAAATAGAGATTTAGCAATCAGTGAAATTGCACGTATACTTAAAGCAGAGGGAACTTTTTATGCTACTACCAATAGTCTTTATAATATGAAGGGCCTAAAAGCTTTAGTGAAAGGTTTTGATTCTCAGATTAATTATTCCTCCTTTTCTGTTGCAAAGGAATTTGGTATAGAAAATGGAGCAGAGCAGTTATCAAAGCATTTTGATTCTGTTGAAACTTTAGTGTATGAAGATTCCCTTCATATAACAGAAGCAAAGCCTTTAGTGGATTATGTTCTATCTTTAGAGGGACATGTAAACATACAGGATATAATGACGGAGAGCAAAATACAGGATTTTTATAGGTATCTGGAAGATATAATTTTAAGAGAAGGAAGTATTGATATACCTAAATCTAGTGGAATGTTTATAGCTAAGAACCCTAAGAAAGTGTTATAAAAGGAATAACTACTATATTTATACATGAACGCATGTGAATCGAGTTACATTTAAGTGATGCCCCAAATTTTATATTTGGATAGCAGAACTTACTCAGTGAATGCGTGTAAGGCGAGTTACAATTAAAACAAATAGGGTGTGTAATAAATTATGTTGAATTTCATAACTTACCACACACCTTATTATTTTATTCTTTTAATACATTAATAATTTTTCTAGATAATTTATAAGATTCACCTGCTCCAAAAACTATAATTATGTCTCCACCTTTAGCTTCATTAAGGAGTTTACTACATATTTTATCAGAGCTTTTTATATACTCAGCTTTATTTATATCTATTTCATTACATAGCATATCTAAATTAACTGGCTCTATGTTTTTATTTGCTTCTCGTCCTAAGAAGGGTTCGGTAATAATAACTCTATCTGCCTTTTTTAATGCTATAGCAAACTCATTAAAAAACAGCTTTGTTCTTGAAAGTTGATGTGGTTCAAAGACAGCGAAAACCTTTTTTCCTGGATAACTAAGTTTAATTGAATCTAAGGTAGTTGCTATTGCTGTAGGATGATGAGCAAAGTCATCAAAAATCTTAATATCATCAATATCTGCTACTAATTCTAGTCTTCTTCCGATTCCCTTAAAATTTTTAAATGAATTCTTTATTGCATCTATATCAACACCTAACTCTAGGGCAGTAATTAACACCCCTAAAGAGTTTTCAACGTTATGCTTACCGATAAGTCCAAGGTTAAAATTATATTTTTTATCTCCATTTACTACTTTAAAGGATGAGTATTCAGGGGTATTTGAAGTCAATTCTGCTTTATACTCCATGTAAAAAGGAAATTCAAGCTTATTATCTATATAATATCCAATAACTTTTACTCCTTCTTCATTTAGCCAATGTCTTAACTCACATAATATTTCTCTAATAGCTGTACTATCTTCATTAACAACTAAAATTTTTGAACCTTTAAGTCTTTTTATAAAGTTCTTAAAAGAATCCTTAACATGATTTATATCCTTGAAAAACTCTGGATGATCCATTTCCACATTGTTTATTACAGCTATTGAAGGACTATAATTTAAAAAATTATTATTGAATTCATCAGCTTCACATACAAAGTAATCTGACTTTCCTAACCTGTATCCACCACCCCAGTTTTTAAAGGTTGTTCCGGCTTCAACAATTGGATCTAGACCACCATTTTCCAAAACAAGTCCCATTAAAATTGTAGTTGTAGATTTACCATGGGTACCTGCAATGGAAACAACAAACTTTTCATTTTGCACATATTTAGCTGAAAACTCCTGCCATGTCATTAAAATTCCTCTTTTTTTAGCTTCAAGTATTTCTGGATGATCCGGTGAAATATCTAAAATGGCAGGTGATATAGCTAAGATATCAATATCCTGTATATGGCTTGAATCATGACCTTTTAAGATATCTATATTATTTTGTAAAAGAGCATCTTTATAATATCCTGATATATTCAAGTCACATCCTGAAACATCAAACCCCATGTTCTTTGCAATAATTGCTATAGGTGCAGCACCACTTCCGCATATACCCATGAAATGCACTTTTATTTTATTTTCCAATATAATTCACTCCTATCATAATGTAATTTAGATTAAGAATATGTTTTAGAAAAGCCTTTGTTCTGCTATTTATTCAAAATAAAGTTGATTCACATTAAATTACAATTTCAAATTAATTATAACATGAATTTACTATTGTTTTCCAATCGGTGAAAAAGAAATGATTATAGACTTGTCACATGAAGCTCAAGAAGCCATTCAATTCAATTTTAAAGTAATGTATAATAAGAATTAAGTAAAAATTTGATAATATGTGAAAAATTAAGTTGTTTTTAAAATATAAATAAGAAGTTAAATTTAATGAATTTTTTCATCTTTGGCAAAGAACTAACAGAATATAATGTAATTAGTATGGACAAAACAAAGCACAGTAAGACGGGAATAAAATCCTTTGTTACTATATACTTTAATGGAGGTTAGAATTTTGGAAATAATTAAGGATATTAATAATGCAATTGAATATATTGAAGATAATTTGGGTTCAAATATAAGTATTGATGAAATAGCGAAGGTTGCATTTACATCACGTTACCATTTTCAAAGAATGTTTCATGCATTAACTGGGGTTACTTTAACAGAATATATTAGAAATCGTAGGCTAACACTTGCTGGTGAAGAGTTATCTTCTAAAGATGTAAAGATTATTGATGTAGCTGCTAAATATGGTTATGAAAGTCCAGATGCGTTTACTAAAGCTTTTCAAAGACTTCATGGTTCAACACCCTCTATGATAAAAAAGGGCAATACAAGACTTAAATCATTTCCAAAACTCTCATTTCAAATATCAATTAAAGGGGAATGCGAAATTAATTATAGAATAGTTAAACAAGATGAATTTAAATTTTTTGGAGTGGATTTTTTAACCACATTAATAGATAATGCATTATATAAAGAAATACCAGAATTTTGTGATAAAATTTGGAAGGATGGAACCCATCTTAAGATTAATGAATTTTTAGGATATTCTAAAATGAATATGCTTTATGGAATTCATTATGATTTTAAAGAAGATGGAAGTAGAAAATATATGATGGGGTGGAAAGTTCCTGATAAAGATATACCCAATGAATATAAAATGGTAAACATACCTTCATGTACATGGGCTGTTTTCGATGGCAGGGGAGATAACTTGAATACCCTTGCCATAGCAGATTTATGGAGGCTAATATATTCAGAATGGTTTCCATCATCAGGATTTGAACAAATAGAAGGATCATGTATAGAAAAGTATTTTTGGGATGATGATCAATATATTAATTATAGTTGTGAGTTATGGATTCCAGTAAAAAGAAAATAAAATGGGGGATAAAATGAGTATTGAAATAAAAAATCCAAAGGAAGATCAATATGGTAATAGTAAAGAAAATATTTTTTTAGCCTTTAGTGATGATGGAAGCTATTTGGGAAGTGCCTATACATATCCTAATATAAATTATCATCAGGCCCATGAAACACCATACCTTATTTTTATAGATATTGATATAGAATCTAATATGGACAAGCTTTTAAAAGATGAAGTTAAACAAAAATTATTTGATAAGGTATTCCTAAGGGCTAAAGAGCTTCATAAGGAAAGACCAGACTTAAAAGCAAGAATATATTCTGGATTTGAATATAACAATAAGAAGCTTGATTTCTATATTAAAAATGGTTTTGATGAAAACTACAGTATCATTATGGAAGCAGATATTGAAGAGAATCCTAAATATACATTCACAGAAGTGGAAGTAACTGAGATAAATTTAAGTTCTCAGAAGGAGCTTATGGAGTATAGTGCAATATACAATGAAATCTTTATATCACCCTTAGATGTAGATGCACTTTTAGAACAAAGTAAGGAAAAGCATTTTAAAAATCTATATTTTTTAGTTGATGGAAATATACAAGGTGGTTGTACAATCTTTGAAAATGATGGCTACGGCTATATTGAAACTTTATATGTTTTATCAGAAGCACGTGGCAAAGGGATATCAAAAATTATAGTTAAGTATATATTTAATTATTTCTTGTCAAAAAATTTAAATAAAACAAAGCTAGAAGTATGGGAACTTAATAAACGTGCTATAAATTTATATAAATCTTTTGGATATAATGAGGTTGAAAAGAACTTCATGTTTCCAGGTATAACTATTTAATTATGTAGAATAAATATAGGGAGGTTAAATGGAAAACACAAATTATAATAGTTAGGGTGAAGTGTATCTGTTGAGAAACAAAATAAATAAAAAGAAAAATTAGTATAGTGAGAAGAAATGATAAAAAGTGAGAAACTTCATATAAATGGAGTTTTTCACTTTTTACTATTTTTAAGCTAGAAAGTTTTAATATACTATCTCTACACTTTAATTATACCATATATAACAAAGTAATTATAGACTGGTAATTTAAGGTGCATGTGATAAAATAGCAATGTTAATTCTAAAATGCTAAAGCTTATTACAAGGAGGAGATATTTTGTCAATAAATAAATCTGAATGGCTAGTAGAAATGGAATGGTTAGAAAAGGTGCTTAGGGAGGTAAAAAAGCAATTAAAAGAAAAGCAAAACTCCAAAGATAATTTTAAAAAGGAAGCTATTGAAACCCAAAGAGAATTATGGGAAAATCTTGGGGCTGTTTCAGTAGAAAATGGTATGCAGCATATAGGAGATTTTATGCAGTTTATTAATACCATGAAAATTCAAAAGAGGAACCATGAGTTTGAAAGAAAGCTAGTTGATAAATATGAGAAGATGATTTCATCTCCTTATTTTGTGAGAATGGATTTTGAGGAAGAGGGAGAAGAAAAAGCTGAAAAGTATTATGTTGGAATTTCTAATTTAATTGATGAAGACTTTAATTTCCTTATATATGATTGGAGGGCACCAGTTTCTAGTATGTTTTATGATTATGAAATTGGAAGTGCTAATTATAAATGTCCTGATGGGATTATAAATGGCAAAATATCAATGAAAAGGCAATATAAAATTAGTGATGGCAAGATTGATTATATGTTTGACAGTAATATAAAAATAGATGATGAAGTATTACAAGATATATTAAGTAAAAGTAGCGATAATAAAATGAAAGCTATAGTGACTACAATTCAAAGAGAGCAAAACAAGGCAATTCGTAATGAAAAATATAAAAATTTAATTGTTCAGGGGCCTGCAGGGAGTGGAAAGACTTCCGTTGCCCTTCATAGGATTGCATATTTATTATATAAGCATCGTGATACCATAACATCTAAAAACATAGTAATATTTTCTCCAAATAATATTTTTAATGATTATATTTCTAATGTTTTACCTCAGCTTGGGGAAGAGAATATGCTTCAAACTACCTTTAAAGAATATATGCATAAAGTTCTAGAGGAGGTAGGAGATAAAGAAGATTATTGTGCAATGATGGAGACAATTTTTGGTGATAACAGTGAGCAGTCTTATGATATTAGGGTTAAAAGCTTGAAGTTTAAGTCATCTGCTGAGTTTGTTAATTTATTAAAGATATATATAAAGCACTTAGAAAAAGTAGGTAGAGATTTTAAAGATATTACTTTAAGAGGGAAAACTATAATTTCAGCAGTGGAAATACAGGAATTGTTTTACAAAGACTATAAGAGGCTTCCTCTTAAGAGAAGGTTAGAAAAGCTAAAGCAAAGAATTTTATATGTTATAGAACCTTATGAAAAAACATTAGTCAATAAAGTTATGAAAGAACTTGAAAACTCTGGTGAATATTTAGATAGGGATGAAATCGTTAAAGTAAGTAAATCCTTAGTAGATAGAGAAATTAAAACTATAATTAATGAGGTGAAAGAAAAAACTAAATTTGATTTGATGGAATGCTATAAGGCCTTTTATGAAGATTTAGAACACTTCTTAAAGATGGTAAATATTAAATATGATAATGAAAGTATTAGAGAAATTAAAAGATATACCCTAGAGAATTTAGGGGTTAAAAAGATAAATTATGAAGATCAAATAGCTTTATTATTTATAAAAGGAGCTGTAGGTGATATTCTAAAAACAGAAGAAGTGAAGTATGTAATTATTGATGAGGCTCAAGATTATTCACCATTACAGTATGAAATCTTTAATCAATTATTTAACAAAGCAAATAAAACAGTCCTTGGCGATATATCTCAATCCATTAATCCTTATATGAGTGTTGGAAGCTATAACAATGTTGTAAATATACTTAAACCTGAGGATACTTCTATAATAAATTTAACTAAAAGTTATAGATCTACAATGGAAATAACTAAATTTTCTCGAAAAATATTAAGTGATGAAATTCAAGATGAATACGTGGAAAGAAGTGGGGAGTGGCCCAAAATAACTGGTCTTTTAGAGGAAGAAGATATAAATGAAAGAATAGTGGAAGAGGTAAAAGTTCATAAGGGTGATGGGCATAATTCTATAGGAATAATAACAAAAAATGTTGATGAGGCACAGAGGGTTTACAATCATTTGAAGGATAGGATTAATATTAAAATGATTATAAGTGAGGATGATGAGTATGTTAATGATATTTTAGTTATTCCTGCATATCTTGCTAAGGGTTTGGAATTTGATGTGGTTATGATTTATAATGCCAGTGATTTAAGGTATAAGGATGAAGAGGATAGATTGCTACTTTATACAGCTTGTACAAGAGCCCTCCATGTTTTAGATATATTTTATTTAAGGAATGTATCATCATTATTAAAGTGAAAAGAAATAAGGTAGACTGAAAAAGTCTATCTTTTTTTATATGAAAATGTAATCAAAACTTGAATCTGAAATATTGTTAATTTTGTTGTATAGGGGAGATAACTAGGTTTATTTGTGTGGCAGGCAAATTTACAGAAGAGAATATTTTTAGACGATTAAGTATGGAAATTAATATTGCTAGAAAAAGCATTAGCTCTTTAAATACCATATTTTAAGCAAGGGTTAATTACAAAATATGTTATAATGAAAGGGGAAATTACTATAAGGTATTAGATAAATAGGAATTTAAGGGTAGTGGTTTTTCATAAATATATAGTAAAACAAATACAAATTGAATTAATTAAATATTTTATGGGAGATGAATATTATGACTGGAGATAATTTTAATGTTAATTTAAGCTTAAGTGAGGTAGCTGAATTATTAGACAAAGGAATAGTAAATGAAAGTATTACAGGTGAAAGGATAGATTATCATGCTGTAAATATTGATGATATTCATGCTATGATTGTAATAGTCTATGAAAAACATTTCTATAGAGCAGGGAACAGGCTTACATTAACAGTATGCATAAATAATGTTCATGATGTTACACATGTTCACTGCATAGGTGCTGGTGGTGGTGAAGGACTATTTAGATTTGACTGGGGAGCAAGTGATAAATTTACTAATTCTCCAAGAGAAATATTAAAAAATTATATAATATAAACAGTAATTGGGAGGTGTATTTGTGTCTAATTACTATGAACAAAGTTTAAATTCTACAAAATTGTTTAAGGTTTACGATACAAAATATCCAAGAATTAAGCGTTATTTAGGTGAAGAAATCAAATTTGTGGGTGAAAATTTACAGGGTAATGAGAAGGTGTTGGAGGTTGGAACAGGCTATGGCCGTATAATTAAGGAACTGGCACCTTTTGCATCAAAGCTTGTAGGTATCGATATTTCAAAATACTCTGTAGAACTTGGTAGGGATTATATAAAAGAAAGCCCTAAATGCAGTATTGAAGTTATGGATGCCCACAACCTTAAATTTGGTGAAGAATTTGATGTGGTATTATGTTTACAAAATGGTTTATCAGCTATGAAAGGATACCCTATGGATTTAATTAGACAATGTATGAAAGTGCTTGTTCCTGGAGGAAAGGCTTATTTTAGCACATACAGCCCTAAATTTTGGAATCATCGTATAGCCTGGTTCTATGAACAGGCGAAGAAGGGGCTGCTTGGAGAAATTGATTTGGAAAAAACTCATGATGGTATAATTGTGTGTAAGGATGGATTTGTTGCTAATACATTTTCTGAAGATGAACTTAAAAAGTTTGGTGAGGAATTCGGTAGTGATTATAGCATTGAAGAAGTAGATGAGTCCAGTCTATTTCTTATTATTAAAAAGTCCATAGGTT